>JAADJB010000023.1 GCA_013151035.1 Gammaproteobacteria bacterium | reverse complement strand
TGGCTGTTCGCCATTTAAAGTGGTACGCGAGCTGGGTTTAGAACGTCGTGAGACAGTTCGGTCCCTATCTGCCGTGGGCGTTGGAGAATTGTGGGAAGCTGCTTCTAGTACGAGAGGACCGAAGTGGACGTACCCCTGGTGTTCCGGTTGTCACGCCAGTGGCATTGCCGGGTAGCTACGTACGGAAGGGATAACCGCTGAAAGCATCTAAGCGGGAAGCCCCTCCCAAGATTAGTTCTCCCTGAATCCTTGTGATTCCTTAAGGGTCGTCGAAGACTACGACGTTGATAGGCTGGGTGTGGAAGCGCAGTAATGCGTGAAGCTAACCAGTACTAATTGCCCGTGAGGCTTGACCATATAACACTCAAGAAGTTTGTGTGTTGGTCGAGCGTAACAACAACTACACAATAATTTTCATCATTTCCTTTTTTTGCAGGTCAGAGTGTTGTTTTCTGATTTGTAGCACAGTTTGCCTGGCGGCCATAGCGAGTGTGAACCACCCGATCCCATCTCGAACTCGGAAGTGAAACCGCTTAGCGCCGATGATAGTGTGGGGTCTCCCCATGTGAAAGTAGGTCACTGCCAGGCTTTTATTCTAAAAACCCCCGTAACGTAAGTTGCGGGGGTTTTTTCTTTGTCGGGAATAAAGCTATTGACTAAAATCGGGATGGGATACCAGAATTGCCTCGGGAACCATTTTTTTGATTTGGCTGGGAAGTTCAATAAACATGCCGGGAATAGGACGTATAGATACCCATAATACGTTGATCTTGAGGTTAAGATCAGCAAATACTACGACATCCGGGTAGGATTTTAATACGCGTTCGATACGCGCTATGGATTGCTGGATGATATGAGCGGGCTTACTTCTTAGTTTGGGGATAAACATCATGAAATCACTTAATGGCTTGCCATTTTCATCAACCATGGGTACGCGTCGATGCAGGGGCTCTGCTGCCAGGGTTTCGCTACTTAAGCGAAGTTCTTGTGACTGTTGTATTGATGATTTCATCATTATATCGCCAGTTCTGTGTGGTTTGTATTCTTATATCGTCCGTATTGTTTATTAATATAGCCGTATTTATGGTCTGTTGTCTATTTCATAGGCACATTATGTTAAAATTTATTCATGTCTGTACGTTTTGAAATTCTTGATTTGTTAGCCGATGGCCGGTTTTTATCCGGTGAAGCATTGGGTCAAAAATTAGGTGTTAGTCGTGCTGCCATCTGGAAGCAGTTGCAATTGATTCGTCAGTTAGGTGTTGAAATACATGCGGTTTCAGGGAAAGGTTATCGTCTGGCAAGCCCGCTTGAGTTGTTGGATGAAGTTATTATACGATCACATCTTACACCACAGACATTAGATTATCTGGCTCATATTGATATTCATCACGAGATTGATTCTACTAATGCATTGTTGCGTATCAAGGCTGTTGAAGGTGCTGACTCAGGTATGGTGTGCCTGGCAGAGTTTCAGCATCAGGGTAAGGGACGACGCGGACGACAATGGGTGTCACCCTTTGCACAGAATATCTATAGTTCTTTATTGTGGCGTCTTGATGAAGGTCTGTCCGCACTGGCGGGTATTAGTCTGGTAATTGGGGTTGCGGTATTAAGGACGCTACATTGTGCGGGAATCAAGATAGCGGGTCTGAAGTGGCCAAATGATATATTGGCTGATGGTCGCAAGCTTGCCGGAATACTGCTGGAGAGCGCCGGAGAGTCAAATGGCCCTTGTTATATCGTCATTGGCGTTGGAATTAATGTTAGAATGCCTGCTATTGCAGGAGGCGATATTGATCAGCCCTGGATTGATATGGAAGGTCTGGTTGAACATAAGGTCTCGCGTAATTATTTGACAGCAACATTAATTAATCAATTAATCCAGGCTTTGCAGGAATTCAAGGTGTCTGGGATGAGTGGCTTTATTCAGGAATGGCGTGAGCATGATGTCCTGATAAACAAGAAGGTAGAATTTGTAGTGCATAATGAGGTTTTGATGGGAAAGGTAGTGGGGATTGATGAGCAAGGTGCTCTATTGATGATGGTTGGTGATGAGCTTCGTCGCTTTGTCTCCGGTGAAATTAGTCCGCGGATTTGTGTATGATTTTATTGGTAGATATCGGTAACAGCCGAATGAAATGGGCCTGGCTGGTCGACGGTGTGGTGCAGGATAGCCAAGCGGTGGATTGCGAAGATCTGACTCCCGCAAAATTGGCAAATAAGGCTTGGGAGAAACTTGAGGGCATACCCGAGCGCGTCATGATTGCCAGTGTGGCAGCGGCTAAATTAAATAAGGGTATCGTGGCTTGGATGTCTCGGCATTGGAAGGTTAAGGCCGATATGGTTAAGTCACAGGCTGAATTTTCCGGTGTGCAAAACGCCTATCTTGAACCCGCCCTGTTGGGTGTGGATCGCTGGTCTACATTATTAGCAGCACGTAGTATTACGGGTGGTGCCGCCTGTATTATTGATTGTGGCAGTGCCATTACCATTGATGTGCTAAGTGCCTGTGGTGAACACTTAGGGGGCTTGATTGCTCCAGGTTTGACCACTATGACGCGTTGTCTGGTAGATAAAACCGAGGCGATTGCTGCTATGAAAGAGAGTAGTGGTGAGGTCTCTTTATTGGCGCGGGATACCTATGCAGCGGTACATGTGGGAAGCCTCTATGCGGTTGTTGCCTTGATTGATCGTGTGATTAGTGATTTGCGTCTGGAACTCAGAGGTGGATTCAGGATTTTTATTACCGGTGGCGAGGCTAAAAAATTGATGCCGTTGCTGGATGATCGTTCAACTTTTGAACCTGATCTGGTGCTCAAAGGGCTCGCTTGTATCCTCGCGGAAGAAAAAAACCAAAAATAGTTGATTATAGGCATTGTTATTTTGCTGGTTTTTGCCTAAAATCCCCCTTCGTTTTGCTGGTGTAGCTCAGTTGGTAGAGCAGCTGATTTGTAATCAGCAGGTCACAGGTTCGACTCCTGCCACCAGCTCCATATTTTTTCTTTTATAACAGTCAGTTATAAAGTTTTTGAAAACCGTTAAACTTGGTGAATTGTTCCGGTGCTACACTGGTTCTACGCTAGAATCGTTATTAACAACGAGGACAGCACTATGTTTAACGATATTATTTCTGCTGATCAGGCAAAACACCCCAGAATTTTATTAGGGTTATCACAGATTATGATTTGTGGTTTTGTTGTTGATTAGTGAGTTTTCTTGTGTTATAAATGGCGACCTTGTTCTAAAAGGTGTTCAGGTCTTTAATTTCGATCTGTTTTTTAATGGGTAAATATAATGATTGCTAATACAAATACGTCAAATGAAGTGGTTCCCGGGCAAGCAACCCATGATGAATTTGTTGAATGGTTTGAGAAAGAAAGGGCTAATGGTCTTGTAGACATAAAGTTTGCGATCACTAATTCTATGTCAGATAATGCAGTAACTAGAGTCGTTCTTCATAATGTTCTTTCTTCGGAGCGTATGATTTCGGCTGGTATTGTTGAACCGCATTTGGAGGGTTAATCATTGTCGCAGGAAAGGATTGACGCGATAAAAAAAGCTCAGGGATTTGCTAAGGGTTACGCTAATACAAATGGTGGTTGTCTACCCCACCCCATGATGGTTCTTTCTCCTATGCCAATGCATGTATCTGTCATTGCAGAATCATCAGGTATTATAAAGTTTATTGCGGATGAAATGCAGTGTCATATTAATGTATTCCGTACTCGTGGATTGACCGATCCAGTTCATGCTTATTTCATAAAGTATGAGAAAGATGGTGGGCTTGATAGGGTAACTATTGCATACTCTGCAGAATTAAATTTATGTTGGTCTCGATTGCTGATTTGTAAGGAGGCAGCTCATGTTTTTCTTTCAACCCCCAAAAATGCGACTTCTTCTTCAGGTGATGCGATTAATTTAGTTACTAATCTATTAAATGATGCGGGTCGTATGCAGGAAAAGGGCCCTGCTTTAGTAGTGGAAGATACTGCATATTTTGCTGCTATTGAGCTTCTTTTTCCTAGGCAGCTCGTAGCTGAGGCTCGACATATGCTTGAGTATGGAAGTAGTTATAAAGATGTTGCTGTGTCTTTTAAGGTACCAGAACAGACTGTTGAATACCGTTTTCTTCCTGCTCCTGATGCGCTCTTTAATAGTGCCTATGATGACTATGATCGTGGGGCTAGTGGGAAGTAAGTCTTGTAGAGGAACCCCCTTTTTTATGTGTTAAGTATCAGTTAAGGATAGATAGGTGATAAGGCCTTCTTCGCTATCATTGAATAATCTAGAATGAAACCTGCGGAACAAAATAATTTGACGACCTGTATCAAAAACACCTTCGTACCTTGAAGCTACAAGGCATGAGTGATAACAGTATTGATGTTTATTTTATTGGGATAGTTAAATTCCATTTATGCAACACAGTTAAAACAGACTGCAATGATCTGCAATTCTTCTGAATAATGTTGTGGTATTAGTGTATGTTTTATAAAGAAAAAAGAATGTTTATGACTATTGGTGAAAATTAGCTAGAATTAATTTTTAATCAGCTGATCACAGGTTCGACTCCTACCACCAGCTCCATATTTTATTTATTCCACAATGAATGCAAGGTGATTTGATGAAGTTACTGATACGTAATCTTGCCCGTTCTACGACAGAAGCAGAACTCAGGGCGCTATTTGAAGTTCATGGTGCCGTACAATCCTGTGCTCTGGTGATGGATAGCAAGACGGGTGTTTCCAAAGGCTTTGGTTTTATTGAGATGCCACGGCAAGGTGAGGCCAAGGCTGCGGTGAAGACGCTTAATGGCAAGGATGTGGCAGGTAACAAAATTCGTGTTAAAAAAGCGGAATCAAGGCAGGAAGAAGATCCGGTTTCATAATGAGGTTTTCATCATTAGGCCTTGTTGAGCCACTATTACGCGCTATTGAAGATAATGCTTATAACACGCCTTCACCGGTTCAGGTGCAGGCTATCCCTGCCATTTTACAAGGTCGTGACGTGCTGGTTGCCGCACAGACGGGTACAGGTAAGACGGCGAGCTTTGTCTTGCCTCTGCTGCAGTGTCTGTCTAAAGGAGGCAAAGCCGGCTCAAATCAAGCGCGCGCATTGATCCTTGTTCCTACCCGTGAACTGGCACAGCAGGTTGCCGATAGTGTGGTTCGCTATGGTTGTTATCTGCCACTCAGATCAGCCGTGGTTTTCGGTGGTGTGAAGATTAATCCACAGATGATGCGCCTGCGTAAGGGTGTTGATGTGCTGGTGGCAACACCGGGGCGCTTACTCGATCTTTATCATCAGAATGCTATCCATTTTGATCAATTAGAGTCGCTGGTGCTGGATGAGGCTGATCGTATGCTGGATCTGGGTTTTATGCGTGAGGTTCAGAAAATACTGGCTCTATTGCCGAAAAAGCGACAAAACCTGTTATTTTCTGCCACTCTTTCTGAGAGTATTCGAACCCTTTCTCAAGACTGGCTTAATGACGCCTTGCAGGTCGATGTCACGCCTCGCAAGGTGGCAGCGAAGATGGTGAGGCAAGCTGTCTATGAAGTAGATAAAGCAAAAAAACCGGCGTTATTGAGTCATCTTGTGCGTGATAATGATTGGAATCAGGTGTTGGTTTTTACGCGCACCAAACGCGGGGCCGACCGCCTGGTGCAGAAACTGGTCAAGGATGGCGTGAGTTCGGTAGCCATTCATGGTGACAAGAGTCAGGGGGCGCGGACGCGAGCCTTATCCGAATTTAAGTCGGGAGTGATACGGGTACTGGTGGCGACGGATATTGTCGCGCGTGGTATTGATATTATTGAATTAGCCTGTGTTATTAACCTCGATCTCCCCAAGGTGGCAGAGGACTATGTGCATCGTATTGGTCGCAGCGGTCGTGCCGGTTGTGAGGGTTTGGCATTGTCCCTGGTAAGTGCAGATGAGGTTGATTTGCTGGCGGCGATTGAGAATCGAATAGGTCAGACTCTGGTGCGTGAATTGGAGACAGGTTTTGTGCCGACCCATAATGTCCCGCTGACAATACTTAAACCCGGTGCTAATAAACCCAAAAAACCAAAAAAACCGAAGAAGCACAAAGTTCCCAGGGCAAAAAATAAGGCGGCTAATAATCAATCAAGGCAGCGTCGCTCAACACGGGGTAAACCTTGATATTACAGCGTTTCAAGGGCTTTATTCGTTGTTGTGTTGTTTTTCTTTACATGTAAATAAGTACGTGTTATTTGCTATTCTTTGTTTTTTATAATAAAAAACAACAGGTTAGTGTTATTCGTTAATAAAGTCTATCGAGGTAGTGTCGGTTATTATTACACTGTCTATTCGTGTTGTCTTTTCTTTACATATTAACCCATTGATTTTTATTGATTATTTGCATTAGGCATGGTTATTGCTATACCTCTGTAGGGTCAAGGATGATGCTCTTTATTACTATTTAATGGGGTGTGAGTAAGATGATTCAATTTCAATGCTTGTCCAAATTTTATGCGTTAGCCTTTATTGTCTTTGTCGGCTATTTGCCCAATGCTGTGAATGCCAGTCTGGTCCGTATGGAGACGACCATGGGTGTCATTGATATTGAGTTATTTGATAGCGTGGCTCCGATAACAGTGGCGAATTTCAAAAATTATGTCAACGATGGCGACTATATTGATAGTTTTTTCCATCGTAGTGTACCGGGCTTTATTCTTCAGGGTGGCGGTTACCGTTTTGCTAATAATGCTTATTCCTTGGTGCCAAAGGATGCCCCTATTGTTAATGAATATAACCTGTCTAATGTCAGGGGTACGCTAGCAATGGCAAAGCTTGGTAGTGGCCCTGATACAGCAACCAGTGAATGGTTTGTGAATCTGGCAGATAACTCGGCCAACCTGGATGCACAAAATGGTGGTTTTACCGTGTTTGGTCAGATTGTGGGTAATGGGATGGATGTGATTGATGCCATTGCTGCCTTGCCACGATATGACATTAGCGTTATTCATTCGGCGTTTACGACTGTACCGCTTAATGGCTATAACGGGGTTTATGATCCAGCGACACAACTGGTGCGTATAACCGCTGTGAGTGCCGTGCCGGTTCCTGCTGCGGTATGGCTCTTTCTATCAGGAATGCTTGGCCTGGTATCGGTTGCCAGACGCAGGGTAGATACCGAAGGCTCTCAGTTACCGGGGCGGTAGGGTGTGCATTGCGCACCATTTTCTCGTCTCAGTTACTTGCCTTGTAGTGATAAAATTGCTGGTTCAGATAATCAATAACCTGTGCGGTTTCTTTGTCATTCCAGTCAGCATTCGCCGGGCCCTTCATGCAATTGCGGATCTGTTTATCAAGGGCATAAAGAGAGTGCGCCATGCGATCTTTGCGGGTATAGACCTCGCTACCATGACAACTTAGGCATTTTGCATCATGTAATACCTTGCCCGGATGGGACGCGGCTGCATGGCTCAGGTTATTGAGGCTGATTGACAGGGTAAGGAATAAAAAGAGCTTCTTCATGGCTTGCCTCCTGGGTTTACTTTCGACTTTCTCTAACAAAATCATAGGCCTTTCGTATTTTCTGGGTCTTTTCGGTGGCGATCTTGATCATTTCTTCGGGGAGTCCCTTCGACACCAGTTTGTCCGGATGATGTTGGCTCATGAGTCGCCGATAGGCCTTTTTAACCTCCTGGTCGCTGCTGCTCTCGGGTATACCCAACATTTCATAGGCCTCTTTGAGCTGAACCTTCGGGCTTGCGTTTTGCTGTACCCCTGATGCGCTATGTAACAATTGTTCAATCTGTGCCTGATGAAAGCCTAATTGTTCGCCAATAGAGAACATGATGTTTTTCTCAGCGGGATCAATTTTGCCATCAGCCAGCACCATCATAATCTGTATTTCCAGAAACATCTGTATCAGATTGCGCCGTCGATGACATTCCTTGCGAAATTGTGTGACCACCTCATGCAGGGGGAAGTTATCCTTTTTCCCTTCATTAAACAGGTGCATAGCGGTTTTGCGTTGCTGTGGGCCCAGGTTCATTTGCGCCATAATGTTTTTGGCGTTATTGATCTCATCCTGGCTAACGACACCATCCGCCTTAGCAATATGCCCCATCACCGCGAAGGTAGCACTAAAGAAGGCCGCTTGTACGCGCTCGGTGTCCCCGGCAGAAAAGTTACCCTGCTGCTGGCCTGTGTTGGTATTAACGCTGAAGTTGCTGGCCATGGATGCACCAAGTAACGCACCTAATGGGCCACCGAGCATAAAACCTAATGCACCACCGATTATTGTTCCCCACCAACTCATATTTCTACCTCTGTTTTTATAGTAACCATACTGAGATTACTCTGCTGCAAGAGACTTGGACGACCTATCTTTAACAGAGACCGACAGCCGCATGGACGCGGCTGTCGAGCACATGGATGTATTCACGGTGTGTCTCTGTTAAAGATAGGTCGTTCAAGTTTCGGTTAAAGTATATATTATTTTCGCTTAAAGGTTATTGGTTATGCCCCTGGGAACCTAAAACCAGAACTCACTACCCATATTAAGGAATTCATCATAAGGAATATAATGAGACCCATCGCAAGAGAAGGTTAGCCCGACCATACCATTGATGATATTAAAGGAGGCTGATCTCAGGTAAATGATTTCATCCGCATGGCGTAGTTTTTTTAGCAGATCCAGAACCAGACCAATATCCTCCTCACTCACACAGGTGCGTTCATGTTGAGGGCGGATAGGGTAGGCGAGACAGCGCTCAGGGTTAGTGATGTCTTCCAGAGTATGGATATTGTAACCAAAAGGATCGTCCACCGACCACATAGATAAACGGGAGCTGGAAAAGTGAATCTTGCAGTGAAAGATGCCGTGGTGTTGCATCATGTCGGTCAGAATCTCAATGGTATCACCAAGTACCTCATCCATCGCGCTAATTTCACGCTGTTGCATGAATACCGTGCCACGAATGGCAGGGTCACCCTTATATTGTACCCAGTGATTATCGGGGCTGGTCTGAGCCTTTTCACCCGGCAGGCTATCGAGGTTATAGTCGGCGGCAATGAAACCGAGTATTTTTTCATTATGATGAACAGACTGAATAACGGTAATGCAGGGGTGGAGGGTGTGACGACTGGTATACACCGAGGTCATGCTGTAACCCTGGTAAGGGTGTGCATCACGCAAATAAGGGCGGCCAGTGAGGTCGCGCCCCTTCCATTGGCTATCCATCTGGTCGCGTTCAACATTGGATGAGAGCAGGATGCCATCGGTATTGACCGCATAGATCATGTGGCAAAAGGCTAGATCCTTAATGCCTCCTTGTAACACCTGATCCAGAGCCTGTTCCTGTGTCCAGACCTTCGCTGCCTGAATGGCTAGATCGGCCATGATTGGGGTGGATTGTTCCTTAAGTGCTGTTTTTTTATTTTGGATGATATCTTTAAAATTGGTCATGATTCTCGCGCGATACTGATGGTTTTAACAGGAGTGTACTGTTTTTTTTTGTTTCTGACCTGTTTATTTATATTGCTGTCGGTTTATTTTACATCTCTTTAGGGGGGTGTAATCACCCCTGTTTCGTATACCCCATTGATTTTTAATGTGTTTAATTATTTTTTGCGTGTTATTCAATGATTGTTAGTCGGTTTTTTTTACGCTCTCTATTTTTGTTCTCACTGACACCATTTGTTTTTTTGTTAAAAAACAAATGCTTGACGAATGTGGAACGGTAATTGCTACAAGGTTAGCAGTTAGGGATGAATATAAAAAATTATTTTGGGGTATATAGAAATGAATGCAATTAAAAAACTGTCTCACATGACGATATTAGCGGCAGCTGTCAGTGTCTTTTCGGGTTCGGCGATTGCCGGGGTATCTGCGCCTGGTGCCGCTGCCACCTCGTATAATGATATATCGAATTTTTCAATCAATTTTAATACGGGTTCAGCATCGATTAATAGTTTTACCTTTTCTAATAATACGGCTGCTAATGGCGTTACTGGTACCGCTAATGTTGATCCCATGGATGCGCCGGCCTCCTGTGTGGGTGCTTGTGTCGGTTGGAACAATGATTTTTTTGATCATACTGTTGGCACGCTTGGTTTTGCCTATGGCGATGCCCAGATTATTGATGCGGATGTAGTGGCGGGTACCGGCCAGGCATTGGCGATAGGTGATGTATATTCAACAGGCGGTGTCGCACACGCATCGGGTTCTAACGTGATGAATGCGATCATTCAGGTGACAACACCAACGGCGTTTGATTTTGCTTTTGTGGCTGATCTATTCATGCACACAGAGCTTGGGCCTGATGGCATTGATGCGGCGGCTAATACCTTTTTTAATATTACCCTGACCGATTCTTTGACTAATGCGGTCGCTTTTTCTTGGTCTCCGGATGGTGTTGTATCGTCGGGTGCGCTACCCAATGGTGGTATTGAAATTGACGACCCCTTCAGCCTGAATACAGGCATTGTTGGCAATGGTTCCTATGTGGCTGGTTTTGGTAGTTTTTTTGCCTCGACAGATACCTTGTCTGAAAGTATGTATAGCCTGGAGATTGAGATGGTTAATCAGGTGAATGTGGCTGCGGTGCCTGTTCCGGCTGCGGTATGGCTATTTGCCAGTGGTCTGTTAGGGCTTGTTGGTGTTGCCAGAAGGGCATGATCGGGTCGTTTGATTCGGTTTGGTACGATAAAAATATATTGTGTGTGATGTAAGTGAAGCGCATAGAAAAAAATGAAGGTAGGAGAAAAACAATGAAAAATAAAGGATTAATTCTGGCAATGGGAGCCCTGATGGGGGTGTTAACGACACCGGCTAACGCCTTGTCCCTTGCAACTTCGTATACACTTATTGATGAGCTTGCAGTGAGCTTTTCGCCAACCGATGCTTTTTTCTCGGGCTTTAGTTTTTCTAATGATGCCGCCTCAGATGGTATTAGTGGTGAGGGTAATGCGGATCGATATGATGCACCTGCGGCCTGTATTGGTGCTTGTGCTTCATTTGAAAATGAATTTTATCAACATACGCAGACGGCTGATACCGCTTATGGTGATGCTCAGGTGATAAGTGCTGGTCTATCGGTGGGTACTGGTGCTGCCTCTTCGATTGGTGAGGTCATCACGGGTGCGGGTATTGCGTATGCATCAGGTGCCAATGTCTTTACCGGGTATATGTTTGGTGTTGCTCCAGGTACGGAAATTGATTTTAGTTTTAATGCAGAGCTGTTTATGAATACGGTGGCTGGAACGGATGGCTTTGCTTCTGCGAATAGCTTTTTTAATATTAGCCTACGAAATAGCTCGGGTGCGACCGTGTTTGAGTGGTTGCCTGATGGTAGTTCGGTGACAGGCCCCATGGGGGGTACGGAACTATATGATCCCTTTAGTTTGAATACAGGGATTACTTTTAATAGTCTTTATGATCAGAGTGCTGATTTCTTTAGAGCCAGCACTAATGCGTTGGCTGGGGGTAGCTATCGCCTGAATATCAAGATGGAAAACAAGGTCAATGCCTTTGATGTGGTGGGGCCTAATGTTGTGGTACCACTGCCCGCCGCCGCTTGGTTGTTTGCCTCGGGTCTGGTCGGTTTGTTTGCCACATCGAGACGTAAAAAATAGGTTTTGTTTGTTATTGACCCATTGAATATAGCGACCTCCGGGTCGCTTTTTTTTTGCCTGTTTTTTGGAGGATAGCGATGGATTTGTGGTTGATTTATTTGTTGTTGGGTGCATTCGCGGGGCTATTGGCGGGCCTGTTGGGAGTGGGTGGTGGCCTGGTGATTGTCCCCGTATTAGTGTTGGTTTTTCGTGAAAACAACATGGTGTCAGGGTTTGAGGTGCATGTCGCTGTGGCGAGTTCGTTGGTGACGATTATAGTGACCTCGATATCTTCTATTTACACCCATCATCAGCGCTCGGCAGTGCGTTGGGATCTGTTTGCTCGTTTATTGCCAGGATTGATTGTTGGTGGAGTTGCGGGTGTTTGGCTGGTGGGTAAGATGAGTACCGAGTGGCTGGGATGGGTGTTTGCGCTATTCGAGATCATGGTGGCGGTGTATATGCTGAGTAGCCTGGATGCTGGTTCTACTCGATCGCGATCAGGTAAAGAGCGTTTTCTTGGTTTATCGGGTGCTGTGGTTGGAGTATTTTCGACCATTCTTGGTATTGGTGGTGGCACCCTGACGGTTCCCCTGTTGAATTGGCATGGAATATCGATCCATCAAGCGGTGGCAACATCGGCGGCCTGTGGTTTGCCGATTGCTTTGGTGGGTATGGCAGGGTTTATGGTGCTCTCTATTGTTGATCCCCTTGCGCCTGTTGATGGTTATATCTACTGGCCCGCTGTCTGGATTATTATTCTCAGTAGTTTCTTATTTGCACGGGTAGGTGCCTGTTGGGCGCATGTTATTTCACCCCGCTATCTAAAAAAATTCTTTGCCGGTTTATTGCTACTGCTGGGCTTGAGGATGCTGTTTTAAGGCGCTATATATAGTATATTAGAAACACAATATATAGTGTTTTACCTTTGTAATCATAGGCTTCTATACGGATGAGTGTTAACCCTTTATTTTTTATAACCAATTGATTATAAAGGATTAAAAATAATCACGCTAAGGTATTGACAGTCCTTTGAGTGGGGGGTAACCTTATCGCTTGAACACAATATGTTGTGTTATCGAATACTGGGGAGAAAAAATGAAAAATGTATCTTTGCAAGCTGAGGCTGCCGGGGTGACTAATGTCCCTTTTCAGTCTGCATCACTGGATATATGGGATAAAAAATATCGCTTAAAGGCAAAGAATGGCGATTTTGTTGATCAGGATATGGATGGAACCTATCAGCGTGTTGCTGAGGCCTTAGCCGAGGTCGAGCTTGATGACGCGTTGCGTGACCATTGGCAGGACCGCTTCCTGTGGGCCTTGCGGCATGGTGCGATTCCAGCAGGACGTATAATGTCCAATGCGGGCGCACTGGAGCATAAACCAGCGACATCAACCATAAACTGTACGGTTTCCGGCACCATTAGTGATTCGATGACGGCAATTCTGGACAAGGTGCGAGAGGCCGGGCTGACCTTGAAAGCGGGTTGTGGTATTGGTTATGAGTTTTCTACCTTGCGGCCTAAAGGGGCTTACGTTGCGGGTGCGGGTGCCTATACCTCCGGGCCGCTGTCTTTCATGGATATCTATGACAAGATGTGTTTCACCGTTTCTTCAGCCGGTGGTCGGCGCGGTGCACAGATGGCAACCTTTGATATTGGCCATCCCGATGTGCTGGACTTTATTCGAGCGAAAAGAGAAGACGGGCGTTTGCGTCAATTCAATCTTTCATTGCTGATTACCAGCGACTTTATGGCTGCGGTTAAGCAGGATATTGATTGGCAACTCGCCTTTCCGGTTACCGAGACAGAGTGTGAGCTGGATGGGCTTGATCTCAAGAATCCGGAACAGGTGATCTGGCGTGAGTGGCCGGTGCATGATAAGTATATTACCGATAATAACGGTAAGGTTGCCTGTAAGGTTTATCGTACCATTCGTGCTCGTCGTTTGTGGGATGTCATTATGTCTTCCACCTATGATTATGCTGAACCGGGTTTTATTTTGATCGATAAAGTTAATGAGATGAATAACAACTGGTTTTGCGAGAATGTTCGTGCCACGAATCCCTGTGGTGAACAGCCCTTGCCACCGTATGGTTCCTGTCTGCTGGGTTCAATCAATCTGACTCATTTTGTGCGTGATCCCTTTACCCCACAGGCTCGTTTTGATTGGGATGAGTTCCGTGAGGTGGTGTCGGTCTTTACTCGCATGTTGGATAATGTGGTCGAGATTAATGGTCTGCCACTGGGCGGGCAACGTGATGAGATTCTGCGTAAGCGTCGTCATGGTATGGGCTATCTGGGTCTCGGTTCCTCAGTAACAATGTTGTGTATGAAGTATGGTTCAGATGAGTCCATTGCCTTTACTGAAGAAGTTACTCGTGAGATGTCTCTACAGGGCTGGAAGAGCGGTCTCACTTTGGCGGAAGAGAAGGGTGCTGCACCGATTATGGATGAAAACTTTACCGTGACGGCGGCTATGTTGAGTCAGCGTCCGGCGATGATTGCCGATGGCTGGAAGCCGGGTGATGAGGTCAAGGGTAAGGTTTTGCATGCGCGTTATAGTCATTATATGAACAAGATTGCCGGGCTGGATGAGGCACTAGTGGATCGTTTGGCGGAGGTCGGTTGTCGTTTTACTCATCATTCATCTATCGCGCCCACGGGTACCATCTCATTATCCCTGGCGAATAATGCCAGTAATGGTATTGAGCCTTCTTTTGCGCACCATTATGCGCGTAATGTGATCCGTGAAGGTAAGAAGAGCAAGGAGAAGGTCGACGTGTTTTCCTTTGAATTGCTCGCCTATCGTGAACTGATTAATAGTGCGGCGATGCCTTATAGCGACAATAAAGCCGAGCAATTACCGGATTATTTTATTACTGCTGAGGATATTACGCCAAAGGCGCATGTTGATATTCAGGCAGCGGCTCAGTTGTGGATTGACTCCAGTATCTCAAAAACAGCTAATGTACCGACCGATTACCCCTATGAAGATTTCAAGGGTATCTATCAGTACGCCTATGATCAGGGGCTTAAGGGATGTACCACTTTCCGTTTTAATCCCGAGGTGTTTCAGGGGGTGTTGGTGAAAGAAGATGACCTGGAAAAAACACTTTATCGTTTTGATCTTGAGGATGGAACCTACGTTGAATTAAAGGGTAATGAAGAGATTGAATATGATGGTGAGATGCATACTGCGGCAAATCTGTATGATGCATTAAAAGAAGGGTATTACGGTAAATTTTAGGCGAGTAGAGAAAATGGCTATTAAAATAGATCACAAAATTGTTGGTTATAATGTAGTAAAAGATGAAGAAGAACCGGATGCCTCTGTCAAAAAGACAGCCGCTGTAGCAGAAGAGGATTCCAGTCACGATAATGTTGTGCAGTTGCATGAAAAACTGGAACGCCCGGAGATGTTGGTGGGTTCCACTTATAAAATTAAGACGCCGTTATCGGAACATGCGTTGTATGTCACCATTAACGATATTATCCTGAATGCAAAAACAGAACATGAGTTACGTCGTCCATTTGAGGTATTTATTAATTCCAAGAACATGGATCACTTTCAATGGATTGTTGCGTTAACGCGTATTATCTCGGCGGTATTTCGTAAGGGTGGTGATGTTACCTTTTTGGTTGAAGAGCTGCGTTCGGTATTTGATCCTCGCGGGGGCTATTTTAAGAAAGGTGGCAAGTATATGCCCTCACTGGTTGCCGAGATTGGTGATGCGATTGAATGTCACCTGCGTATGATTGGTATGATGTCCGATGATGGCCTGGATGAGCATCAGAAAAAACTGGTGGCAGAAAAACGAAGTGAATATGAAAATAGTGTGAAGAATGCCGAGGATAAGGAACCGCAGGATTTTCCTGATGGTGCCAGCCTGTGTGGTAAATGTCATACCAAGGCAATGATTCAGATGGATGGTTGCCTGACCTGTCTAAGCTGCGGTGATTCAAAATGTGGGTGAGCTGAAACCGAATGCCCTGTGGGCATTCGCAGTTCAGCGAACGACCGCACAGGATGTGCGGGCTGGGGGTAAGTTATTTATCTGAGGTATCGCCAGGGATGGCGGCATTTTTCTATGGCAGGTGCACGTTCTGAAACCGAATGCCCACTGGAAATTGCTCCTGCATTTTCAGCATTTCCGCCATCCCTGGCGGTCACAGGGGCATTCGCAGTTCAGCGAACGACCGCACACGACTGCAGGGATGCAGGAGGTAGAGCAATGCAGGAGCAATTGCCGAGGATGTGCGGGCTGGGGGTAAGCTCGAGACATGAATTATGCTTCTCTACCAGAGACACGCAGTGAATACATCTATGTAGGCTCCACGCCCGCGTCCATGCGGGCAAGGGTCTCTGATAGAGAAACGCAATCCCTGTCTCTTGAGTTAATGGGGCAGTAATGAGTTTCGATTATTGATGGTTGATAATAATGATCCAGGAAAAAATAATGATCCAGGGGCCGGTGGGGTCGCTGGAAGGGATATTGGCGTGTCCTGCCGATAATTCTGTAGTACAAAGTATCGCAGTGATTTGTCATCCTCATCCACTACATAGTGGCACTATGCAAAACAAGGTAGTGCATTATATTGCCAAAACTCTGAATGAGATGGGCATGGCGAGTCTGCGTTTTAATTTTCGCGGTGTGGGTGACAGTGAAGGTGATTATGCTGAGGGGCAGGGTGAAACGGATGACCTGCTTGCTACGCTTGGCTTCATGCGTGCGCGTTATCCTGATGCGAAGGTTGTGTTAGCTGGTTTTTCCTTTGGAGCCTATGTTGCCTTGAGGGCCTCGACTAAAGCAGCCGTTGAACAACTGATTCTAGTGGCTCCGCCGGTTCATCTTTTTGATTTTACCCAATTATCTTTGCCGAATTGCCCGTGTTTGTTGATTCAGGGTGAGGTGGATGAAATTGTCAGTTGCCAGGATGTGCTGATATGGGCGCAGGGTTGTCATCCGCTGCCAAATATTGTTGTTTTGCCTGAAGCGTCACATTTTTTTCATGGGTGCTTGAATCTTTTGCGCACGATATTGTTGGAGAATTTGTCTGAGCAGTAGTGGTGAAGTGTGGTATCTTTGTTGTTCTGTTTTGGATTCGAGGCAGGGCTTGCTCCTCTCTATCAGAGACACGCCGTGAATACATCCGCTCGATGCCCGCATCCCTGCGGGCAACGGTCTCTGATAGAGAGGAGCAAGCCCTGCCTCTTGAGTTAATTGGCAAGAGTGGTAATGTATAAAAAATATTTTGGCCTGGAAGAAAAGCCTTTTTCCATTGCGCCTGACCCCCGTTTTTTGTTTATGAGTCCGCGTCATCGTGAGGCACTGGGTCATCTTGTCTATGGTGTTGGTGAGGGTGGCGGTTTTGTTCAGTTGACCGGCGAAGTAGGTACTGGCAAGACTACGATCAGTCGTTGTTTACTGGAACAGATACCGGATCATGTTGATGTGGCCTGGATACTCAATCCAAAACTGAATGCGCTGGAATTATTGGCGACGATCTGCGATGAATTGCATGTTGATTATGATAAGGCATCAGCGACCCTGAAGAATCTGGTGGATGCGCTGAACCGGCACTTGTTGCACACCTATGCCAAGGGTCGGCGTACGGTGTTGATTATTGATGAGGCGCAGAATTTAAGCGCAGAGGTGTTGGAACAGTTGCGTTTATTGACCAATCTCGAGACCACTGAGCAGAAGTTATTACAGATTCTGTTAATTGGTCAGCCTGAGCTTAGAGGTCTGCTGGCGCGGGATGATATGCGACAGCTGGCGCAGCGTATTACTGCTCGTTATCACCTGGAACCACTAACCCTGGCTGAAACTCGCGCCTATATTCAGCATCGCTTAGAGGTCTGTGGCGTGCATTCGGTGCTTTTTGATCGCCAGGCGGTTACGGCGATTTACAAGTATACAGAAGGGATTCCGCGCTTGATTAACACCTTATGTGATCGTTCCTTACTGGGGGCTTACGTTGAGGATGAGCGCCAGGTGTCGCGTTCTATCGTGCGGCGTGCTGCTGCTGAGGCATTGCCTGAAACCGTTTCATCATCGCTTGCTGATGGGGCATCAAGCAAGGTGTTACTGTTGCTGTTAGTGATCTTGTTCGGCATTATTGTTTGGCAGTCAGCGCCGGATGAATCCTTATCTGCTGTCAATCTGGATGCGGGAACATTAAATGTTGTTCCTGTTCCTGTTGATGTGTTGGTGGAGTCTGTAGCTGAACAAACTCCAAAATCAAGTCTGAGTGATGTCATTGATGGTTTTGATGGCAGTGGTCGTATGGACGCATGGCGGGTATTGCTGGGTCGTTGGCAGGTGTCGCTGGAGGATGGTGCTGTTTATGGCGCGCCTTGCGAGCAGATGCATCAATATGGCCTGCGTTGTTTACAGGGGAAGGGAACCCTGGCGCACCTGAAGACGTTTAATCGGCCTGCCCTGATCAGTGTTGTTACCCGTCAAGGACATAGGGTGTGGTTGTCTCTGTTATCGTTACAGGGGGAGCAGGTTGAGTTGTCGCTGGGTGGTGAGACCTATTGGATTGCAACAAGCGAATTGGCGGATATCTGGTATGGAGATTATGTTCTGTTATGGCGACCATCGTTGGATAATCAGGCGATTAAACAAGGTTTGCGAGATGAATATAGCCGGAGTTGGTTAAAGGAGCATTTGACCCTGGCTCAGGGTGCTAATAACCAGCAAAAAATAAGTGATGAATCTATCAAACAACAGGTGATGAGGTTCCAGCAACAGCAGGGGCTTGAAGTGGATGGAGTGGTTGGAGAAAAAACCCTGATTCATTTGCAAAATCAGCATTGGCAGGATGATGTGCCACACCTGTATCGTGTTGATCGGGTGCCGGGCCTCCCTGGCTGAATAGTTTGTTGAGAGAGAGTTTATGTCATATATCCTGGAAGCATTAAAGAAGTCTGATCAGTCAAGAAGGCAGACTGAGGTGCCGGGTGTTAATACGATACAGGGATCTGTGGCTGATAGCCGTGCCCCGGTATGGGCGATGCCGATAATTGTTATCCTGTTATTGGTAATAATTGGCCTGCTATATTGGTTGTTGACGAAAGATGTTGTGGTGCCACATGTATCCCCTGTTGTGGTAAAAGAGGCGGTGGTATTACAGCCGCTAACGCAGCCCTCTACTGTTTTATCAGCCCCTTCTTCGGAGGTAAGCGTTGTTGAGCCAGTCGTTGAAATAATAGCCGTCCATACACCTTCTGATCCTTATGGTAAAGTTTTATGGTGGGATGAGTTGCCATCATCGTTACGTGCAGAATTGCCTTATCCCAAGCTGGATGTACATGTTTACTCCAGTGATGCCACGCGGCGGTTTATTCTGGTCGATTTGAATAAATATCATGAATCTGATCAGCTGGCTATAGGTCCTGTCATTGAAGCTATTGTATCGGATGGTGTGGTGTTATCCTACTCAGGTGAGCAATACAAAATTCGGCGACCATGAGGTCGGTGACAAGAGAATAATGCTATAGAACAAGGTGGGCTTTTATGATTGTTAGTCTTAAGGCTTTTATTACACAATACATCGTCAGTGATGTTGTTGAAGATTCGGATGCCGCATTAAAGATGGCCGCCGCCGCTTTGTTGATTGAGATGGTAAGGGCTGATGCCGATGCCTTTGAGCAAGAATATGAGGCAGTACGGGTTGCATTATCTGAGGTGTTTAATTTTTCGGAAGAAGAATCGCGTGATTTATCCGAGTTGGCTAAAACAGCGGTCGATGAATCATCCTCCCTGCATCAGTTTACTCGTCTGATTAATCAGCACTTTGATCAGGGCAGAAAGATACAATTAATCGAGATGTTATGGCGAGTCGCCTATGCTGATGGCCGATTAGATCGCTACGAAGAATATCTGATGCGTAAACTGGCAGATCTGTTATATGTGAGTCACCGCGATTACCTGCAGGCAAAGCACCGAATTTCAAGGGGTCAGAGCTCTTGAAAAAGAGTTAGCCAAAAAAAGGGGGCAGACTTGAAGTCTGCCCCCTTTATTCTTTTCAAGAGCTCTGACCCCTTGAAATTTTAGACCATATCTTTTAATGCCTTAAGTGCTGCAATTTTCACGACAGTATGAGCCGGTTTTGCCGGGCGGTCGGTAAACTCACCAGGCTTGAATGGATTAGGTACATTCTTTTGCGCACGTTTTGCAGGTTTCCGTACCGTCTTTATTTTTAGCAGACCGGGAATAGTGAATACGCCTGGGCCACTCTTCTTGATATCTCGTTTAATTAAAACGCCCAGATTATCAAATACCGCATTAATATCTTTTTTGGTTAAACCGGTTTTCTCTGACAAGTAGGTAATAGTTTCTGATTTTGTGGTCGCTTTTTTCGGTGCCTTTGCAACAGCTTTCTTTTTAACAACCTTTTTCTTTACAGCCATGCCACAACTCCTCTGTATTGTGATGAAATTTTATAACAGAGCTAAGATAGCACAATAAGGCTATGGGTAAAGCGTTTGTTGATGAATATTGCCTATTTTTTTACAATAAACGGGGTCTGACCCCGGTTTTATGTCTCGGCATCTTTTAATATGCGATAAATTAAATCTCTGACAGTGCTCGTATCAAAGGGTTTATCACAGATGCCGGACACCCCAGCCTGTTGCACGGCAGCAAGACGACTTTCGTTTTCTTCACTGGTGACCATGAGGACGGGGATGGTGCGTTGGGAACTATTGTCGCGGATGTATCGTGTTAATTCTTCACCATCCATTTCCGGCATATTGTAGTCGGTAACAATTAAGTCGTAAAAGTTTTTTTCAATGAGTTTGATGGCTTCTTTTCCATCACAGGCCTGTTGAATCGTTTCAATACCGAGGCCATTGAGTACGCGTGATATATGTTTGCGAGCAAGGGCGCTGTCATCAACGACTAATAGCGACAGATCCTCAAGCTGGATTTCATCCAGTATATGGTTATCCGGGTCAATAAATTCAATGGCTGAGTTGAGTGCGTTTGATAGGTCTTTCGGGGTAAATGGTTTGGGCAGAATGGCGATGATTCCGGCTT
Source organism: Gammaproteobacteria bacterium (assembly GCA_013151035.1). NCBI lineage: Bacteria > Pseudomonadati > Pseudomonadota > Gammaproteobacteria > Gammaproteobacteria bacterium. Next base: position 93,514 of record JAADJB010000023.1, on the reverse strand, counting down.
GTCGCAGGGGATCGAGCATGGCAAATGATGTTTCACTGGATATCAGCATGAAGGCGATGGATTCGGTTTCAGGCTGGTTGCGTAAGGTTTCTAATACCTCGGTAGCACTCATATCCGGTAGATACATAGTGCTGATAATCAGGTCGGGCAGGAACTGTTGTATCTGTGCCAGAGCGGATCGTCCATCATTAACAAGAGTAATGCTACGAATACCCAGGTTTTCAAGGTGCTGGGTAATAATGCCTCCCTGTACGGAAGAGGGTTCTATTACAGTAATGGATAAATCTTGTATGCCAAGTTGGTTCATAACTGATTATTTCTTTGTTTTCAGGTCATTGGTATTTGCGCCGAGTCAATACAGTAACGGTTGAGGGGTATTTTGTAAACGTGCAAATGAAAGGCAATGTGAATAATTGGTTCACATTGCCTTTGTCTTAATGGTTTGTTGGAGATTACATGCGCTGTAGAAAATGATCAATGCCTTCTGCATAAATGTTTGTCGTTACTAAGGTGTTGTCATTCGTCTCTGCTTCAACGCACTGTAGACGAATATCTGCTTCCAGTTTTTCATAAGGGGATCTTGGCATTTGTGATTCATCTGCCGGGACCACAGTTTGATAACTACACATGTCAAAAATAATGTTCATATTCATTGCTCCTTATTTATGCGGTCTCTTGTTAAGAGTAGCGTCCAATAATAAGCAATGTTTAATGGTTTTTACCCGTGAGTCAATAAGGGATTCATTGGGGGGGGTTAGAGTTCCCTGTCAATAATACTTAGTACATCCTGTGAATCAGCACAGTGTCGTTCAAGATCAACGCCGTAGTCTTCTCGTGCGATGTCCAGTGAACCTGACCAGTCCTCTGGTGGTGCGGAGGTTGATATTTCCATTTCCATCCATGTCTCCAGATCCCATTCGGCAACGGTGCCATCGAAATATTGTATCTCAATGGTGTCATCATCATTATCAACAGCCACAATCTCGAAGGCTTCTTTATCCAGAGTCGTGTACCAGTCACCAATGTTCGGGTTGGGGCTTTGCGCCATAACGTTTTCCTTATTTATCACCTGTCTGCTGTGTACTGTAGCGGACGTAAACGGGATCTCTTTAGGACAGAGGACATAAGCAATTAATAGAGATGTCCCATAGTTATAGAGGTAGATTTATCATATGGCAAGAAGGGTTAACGTAGTGTTTGTGCGGGTTATCGCTGGTTGCGTATGACCTTGTGTAGCCAACTACCTGTAATCTGTAATAATTCATCATCCAGACCATTGAACATATGATCGGCTCCTTCAACCTTTATTTGTCTGTATGCTCTGTTAGCCCCTTTTTTGGCGGCACTTTTGCGTTTTTTAGCGGAGTCTAATACGCCATCAAGATCCTGGCTGCCGTAGAGATCCAGTATGGCGATGTTGATCTTTGCCAGGTGCTCTGCATTATTGAATTTAGGATCTGTATCGCTACTACTCATACCGATAGCGATAAAGGCCTGAATCTTGTTTTTTGGGGTGTTGGCAAGATAATGCGCCCCCATTGTTGCCCCCAGACTATGACCCAGCAGGATAATCGGGCCCTGTTTTTGTTGTTCCAGAAAGTTGATGGCGGCTTGTATGCGTGGTTGAACTTCATCAAATAAGGGTAAGTATTCTGTTTGATTGGCACTATTTGGCAGGATCGGCATTTGTATGGACAGTGTGGCCCAGCCTGCATCCGGTAGTCGGGTGCGTAACGGGTAGATGACATCTTGCCAGTCAGGGTGGGCACCCATACCGTGCAGGATAATGACAGCTCCTTTGACGTGGCTGCGATTGGATTCACTATAAATGGTCAGAAATTTACCCTGTTGATCCTCAAGCCATTGAGCTTCACCAACCAGGATGGCATTAGTGATTTGTTCTGACCAGCGTTTTTCTTTTTCGAGATCTGATGCGTAACTGGCTGGGACGATTGATAATAATGCAATAAATGCCAGAAGGTGATGAGCTTTCATTATGTCTCTCTATTAGCCGGTAATGAACAGGGTATTGATTAAATTATTAGGTGAATGCTGAAAATACAGGCAAAATGCGGTAAAGTTGCCCTCTTTGCCAAACGGCCTTGTATTTTATCAATTGGAGATTTTAGATTATGCCAGATTTCAAGATTGCGCCATCAATTCTTTCGGCGGACTTCGCGCGTTTGGGCGAAGAGGTGGATAATGTCCTGGCCGCAGGTGCGGATATTGTCCATTTTGATGTAATGGATAATCATTATGTGCCTAATCTGACCATTGGTCCTTTGGTCTGTGATGCCCTGCGTAAACACGGTGTTACTGCCGAAATTGATGTTCATTTAATGGTGAAACCGGTGGATCGAATCATCCCGGATTTTGCTGCTGCCGGTGCTAGTTATATCACCTTTCACCCTGAGGCCTCTGAACATGTCGATCGTAGCCTGCAACTGATTCAAAATGAGGGTTGTAAGTCCGGTCTGGTATTTAACCCCGCTACCTCACTGGATCATTTGCGTTATGTGATTGATAAGGTGGATCTGGTGTTGTTGATGTCAGTGAATCCAGGCTTTGGTGGTCAGAGCTTTATTCCGGCAACGTTGGATAAGCTGCGTGAGGCACGCAAGATTATTGCTGCCAGTGGTCGTGATATTCGCCTTGAGGTTGATGGTGGTGTGAAGGTGGATAACATCCGTGAGATCGCTGAAGCGGGTGCGGATATGTTTGTTGCTGGTTCTGCCATCTTTGGTGCGGCTAATAGTGATGATAAGAATGTCTATGATACTGTGGTCGGTGCGATGCGCAGTGAGTTGGCAAAGGCAGCGGTATAGGGCTTGACTGAACGATGATAAAAAAACCTGATTTAGTATTAATCGACCTGGATGGTACGCTGATTGATAGCGTACCTGATCTCACCTATTGCATTGATGAGATGATGAAGCGTCTGGATAGACCCGTTTGTGGTGAAGATGAGGTGCGTAACTGGGTGGGTAATGGTGTCGAACGATTGGTTCAACGTGCCCTGACCGGGACGCTGGATGGTGATTCGGATAAGGCGCTGCTTGATCAGGCCTATCCGATCTTTCTGGAGCTCTATGCAGAAAACACCAGTCAACGCAGTACCTTGTATCCGGGTGTTATCGAGGGTCTGAATTTCCTCAAGGATAATGATTACCACTTAGGCTGTATTACCAATAAGGCCGAGCAGTTTACCATTCCATTATTAAAGGAAAAGAACATCTATGATTACTTTGCGCTGGTGGTTTGTGGCGATACGCTAGACAAGAAAAAACCGGATCCGGCACCCTTGATTCATGCGGCACGTTATTTCAGAGTGGAACCCACCGATTGTTTGATGGTGGGTGATTCCGTTAGTGATGTGAAGGCGGCACGGGCGGCAGGTTTTCAGATTGTATGTATGCCTTACGGTTATAATCATGGCAATGACATTCGGGATGAGAATCCAGACCTGGTGATTGATTCACTCGCCCAATTAGGTGAAGTATTGGAAGGGTAATATCAATGACCCCGGAATCTTTTAAACAACTGGCAAAGCAGGATTATAATCGCATCCCGGTGATGCGAGAGGTGTCGGCTGATCTGGATACCCCGCTCAGTATCTATCTGAAGTTGGCGGCTGGGCCTTATTCCTATCTGTTTGAATCGGTGCAGGGCGGTGAGAAGTGGGGGCGTTACTCCATTATTGGTTTGCCCTGCAAGACCTTGTTGCGTATCTCCGGGCAACAGGTTGAGTTGGTGGAGTCCGGTAAGGTAATCGAGTCCCATCAGGTGGCAGATCCACTGGCCTGGATTGAGTCTTTCCAGGCACGATATCAGGTGGCTGAGGTCGCCGGTCTACCGCGTTTTAGTGGCGGTCTGGTCGGTTATTTTGGCTACGATACGGTGGCCTATGTGGAGCCGCGTCTAGCGGGTAGTCAAAAACAGGATCCGTTGGCAACCCCGGATATTCTGTTGATGGTCTCGGATGAGATTGTGGTGTTCGACAATCTAGCCGGTAAGATGATGCTGGTGGTGCATGCCGATCCTGCACAGCCCGATGCCTGGGCTCAGGCTCAGGCGCGATTGGATGAACTGGTTGCTTGTCTACACCAACCCTTTACCGCACCCTATGATAATCATTCGGCTACCGCCACTACGGAAATCCAGGAGAGTGATTTTATCTCTGGTTTTTCACGTGCTGAATTTGAGGCAGCGGTTGATCGGATTAAAGAATATATAGTTGCGGGTGATGCTATGCAGGTGGTGTTGTCTCAACGCCTGACCATTCCATATACTGATTCACCCCTTAAACTCTATCGTACCTTGCGTGGAATGAACCCCTCCCCTTATATGTATTATCTGGATCTGGGTGATTTTCATATCGTGGGTTCATCCCCCGAGATTCTGGTGCGATTAGAAGATGAAGAGGTCACTGTGCGTCCTATCGCAGGGACACGTCCGCGCGGTATGGATGAGGCGCAGGATCGTCAATATGAACAAGACCTGTTGGCCGATCCCAAGGAACTGGCAGAACATCTGATGTTAATTGACTTGGGGCGTAATGATGCGGGTCGGGTGAGTCAAATTGGCACTGTGCAATTAACGGAAAAGATGCTGATCGAACGTTATTCCCATGTGATGCATATTGTCTCTAATGTGACCGGCCAGATTCGCCCTGGGCTATCGGCAATGGATGTACTGCGAGCAACCTTCCCGGCAGGCACGGTGAGTGGTGCGCCGAAGATCCGGGCGATGGAGATTATCGAAGAGCTGGAGCCGATCAAGCGAGGGATTTATGCCGGAGCCGTGGGTTATTTATCCTGGTCGGGCAATATGGATACTGCGATAGCTATTCGCACCGCGGTGATCCGTAATGGTGAGTTGTCGATTCAGGCGGGTGCCGGAATTGTCGCCGACTCAATACCGGCTAATGAATGGGAAGAGACTATGAACAAGGGTCGAGCCATCTTTCGTGCGGTGGCGTTGGCGAGCGCAGGGGGTAAGTCATGTTAGTAATGATTGATAACTATGACTCCTTTACCTACAACCTGGTGCAATATCTGGGTGAGCTGGGTGTCGATGTGCAGGTCTATCGTAATGATCAGATTACGCTGTCGGCGATTGCACAACTGGAACCGGAACATATCGTTGTCTCTCCCGGGCCTTGTACGCCGGATCAAGCGGGTATCTCGGTGGAGGCAGTTCGCTATTTTGCTGGCAAGGTACCCTTATTGGGGGTTTGTCTTGGGCATCAAAGTATTGCTCAGGCCTTTGGCGGTAAGATTGTGCGTGCTGGGCAGATTATGCATGGTAAGACCTCTGCGGTTTATCACAGTAATAAAAGCGTCTTTGAGGGGCTTGCCATGCCCTTCGAGGCAACCCGTTATCATTCCCTGGTGATTGATAAGGAGAGTGTGCCGGATTGTCTGGAAGTAACGGCCTGGACTGAAGATGAGGCTGGTAATCTCGATGAGATCATGGGTGTGCAACATAAAGACCTGGCGGTGGCGGGGGTGCAGTTTCATCCCGAGTCTATTTTGACCCAATATGGGCATGATCTATTGAAAAACTTTTTGCAGATGAAAGCAGGGGATTGATTGATGGATATGAAGGCAGCGATTAGTGCGGTGACAGACAGTCGGGATTTGAACTCGGAAGAAATGACATCGGTGATGCGTCTGATTATGACCGGGCAGGCAACCGAGGCACAGATTGGCGGTTTTCTGATTGGCATGCGCATGAAGGGTGAGACGGTGGATGAGCTGGCGGCTGCCGCGCAGGTAATGCGTGATCTGGCAACACCCGTGGCGTTGAGCGGGGATCACCTGGTCGATACCTGTGGTACCGGTGGTGATGGTCTGTCTACTTTTAATATCTCTACTGCTAGTGCCTTTGTGGTAGCAGCGGCAGGTGGGCAGGTTGCCAAGCATGGTAATCGTTCGGTCTCCAGTAGTTGTGGTAGTGCTGATGTGCTGGAGACAGCCGGGGTTAATCTGGATCTGGAGCCAGCGCAGGTGGCGCAGTGTGTGAATGAACTGGGTGTGGGTTTTCTGTTTGCACCGCATCATCATAGTGCGATGAAGCATGCGATTGGTCCACGCAAGGAGATGGGTGTACGCACTCTGTTTAATCTGCTGGGGCCATTAACCAATCCTGCTACGGCACCGAATCAGGTATTGGGTGTGTTTAGTGAGCAGTGGTTGAAGCCTTTGGCGCAGGTGTTACAGCGTTTGGGTAGTCATCATGTGCTGGTGGTGCATGCGGATGATGGCCTGGATGAGATCAGTATCAGTGCGGCAACCCAGGTGGCAGAGTTGCGTGATGGTGAGATCCGTTGTTATAGCGTTACGCCGGAGCAATTTGGTCTACAGCGTGGAGATGCACAGGCACTGGTGGTGGCGAATGCAGATAAGAGTCTGGCAATGATTAAGTCGGTGTTTGCTGGAGATAAGGGAGCTGCGCGGGATATTGTTCTGCTTAATGCCGGTGCGGCAATTTATGCTGCGAATCTAGTGGATAGCTTGCAGGCCGGTGTGGTGCGTGCGGCTGAGTTGGTGGATAGTGGTGCTGCCGGTGAACGCCTGGCAGCACTGGTGCGATTGACACAATCTATGTGAGGTAGGGTGCGCACTGCGCACCATTTACTAAAGGTAAAAATGATGTCAAATACTCCGGATATTCTGCAACGTATATTACAACGCAAGGGCGAAGAGATTGCCGAGCGACAGGCGCGGGTGAGTCTGGATGAGCTGCGTGCTCAGGTCGCTGGTGCCTCAGCCCCGAGGGGCTTTGTTCAGGCTTTGCGTCAAAAAATAGAAAATGGACAGGCAGCAGTGATCGCTGAGATCAAGAAGGCATCACCGAGTAAGGGACTGTTGCGTGAGAATTTCCATCCTGCTGAGATTGCACAGAGTTATGCGCGTGGTGGTGCGGCTTGTCTATCAGTGTTGACGGATATTGATTTTTTTCAGGGTGCCGATGAATACCTGTTACAGGCAAAGGCGGCCTGTGAGCTGCCGGTATTGCGTAAGGATTTTATGATCGACCCATATCAGGTCTATGAGGCGCGCGCGATGGGTGCAGATTGCATTCTGTTGATTGTTGCTGTGCTGGATGATGTTCGGATGCTGGCGTTGGCACAGTTAGCGATTGAGTTGGGTATGGATGTGTTGGTTGAGGTGCATGATGCTGATGAGCTGGCGCGTGCGCTGCTGCTTCCTGTGCCTATGATCGGTATTAATAATCGTAACCTGCGTAGCTTTGAGACCGACCTGCAAACAACGATAGATTTATTAGCGGATATTCCTGATGATCGCTTAGTTGTTACCGAGAGTGGGATTCATAGTGCTGAGGATGTGCAACGTATGCGCACACATGACGTGCATACCTTCCTGGTTGGTGAAGCGTTTATGCGAGCGGATGATCCGGGTGCCCGTTTGCAGGAGTTGTTTTTCGTACCATAATGAGGGTGCGCAATGCGCACCTTACCGGGGATTGAATACAACAATCTTTTTTCCGGTGCTGCTCACCAGTCCCTGTTCGGTCAAGGCCTTGATGACCCTGCCTGCCATCTCTCTGGAACAACCGACTAGCTTGCCTAAATCCTGACGTGTAATCGAGATCTGCATCCCTTCAGGATGCGTCATGGCATCGGGCTGTTGGCACAGATCGAGCAGGGCGCGGGCGATGCGACCAGTGACATCCAGGAAGGCAAGATCACTGACCTTGCGGCTGGTGTTGCGTAGCCGTGTTGCCATCTGTGAGGCGAGGTTAAATAATATCTCGGAGTCTTGCTTGGCGAGCAGACGAAATTGACTATAGCTAATCTCGGCAATCTCACATTCCAACCGGGTGCGCACCCAGGCACTACGGGTTGCATCTTGCCCAAACATACCCATTTCACCAAAGAAATCGCCTGGGTTAAGGTAAGCCAAAACGATCTCATGGCCTTCTTCATCTTCAAACAATACGGTGACGGAGCCCTTGATAATATAATAGAGGACATCGGGTTTATCACCAGCATAGATCAGAACAGTCTTGGCCGGGTAACGTCTGCGGTGGCAGTGTTCCAGAAAGAGATTAAGAGATGCTTCTTGCAAGTCATTTACTTTCATCATGCTGACAGTGTAAGCAAGGCTTCGCCTAATGTCTAACATTGAGACCTTTGCACGAAACAATCACGAGTAAAAATGACTGAAATCTCACTGCTTTTCGTTAGAAAACTTGTCAATAGCTCGCTATTAACTGCGTTCCCTGCCTCAATCAGTAAAATTTCAGCTTATTTTTCTTTCGTGTCTGTTTCGTGCAAAGGTCTCAATGTATATAATCCCTATAACGGTAGGGTGCGCACCGCGCACCAAATACTAGGCAAGGAGTTTGTTATGAAGGCACGGGTCAAGTGGGTAGAAGAAGCCACTTTTATTGGTGAGTCGGGCAGTGGGCATGCTGTGGTGATGGATGGGCCACCCGAAAATGGTGGGCGTGACCTGGGTGTGCGCCCGATGGAGATGTTATTGCTGGGTATGGGTGGATGTACTGCTTTTGATGTGGTGCATATCCTCAAGCGCGCGCGTCAACCGGTCGCCGATTGTGTGGTTGAGATTGAGGCAAAACGTACCGATGAGGTGCCTAAGGTGTTTACCCATATTCATGTGCATTTTATTATCAAGGGTGATGGGCTGTCTGAAAAGCATGTTAAGCGGGCGGTTGAGCTATCGGCAGAAAAGTATTGTTCGGCCTCAATCATGTTGGCAAAGGCCGCCGAGATCACCCACGATTATGTGATTGAGGCATGATGTTTGCGTCTTGTCGGGTTACGCTGTCATCCTCGCGCAGGCGGGGATCTTAATGGATTCCCGCCTACGCGGGAATGACGGTTACGGTAGGGTGCGCACTGCGTACCATCTATATCTTCCCCGCCAACGCAGTCATGATCTTCGAGCTTATCTTCATGCCTAATTTGATCGGTGCGGGTAACTCGATACCCCCGGCCTGAGCGGCGCTGGCACCATGACGTTCTTCATCTTCACTCATTTGTTGCAGAATGGCGCGACTCTTGTGGTCGGTCTCGGGTAGATGTTGCAGGTGCCCATCCAGGTGTTTGACTACCTGATGCTCAGTCTCGGCAACAAAACCGAGGCTCCAGCGATCTCCGATCAGGCCGGCGGTGGCACCAATGGCAAAAGAGCCGGCGTACCACACTGGGTTCAGGTAGCTGGTATGGCTGTTCAGTTCCTTGATGCGTTGTTCGCACCACAGTAGGTGATCATTCTCTTCATTAGCGGCTTCTTCCATGCGCTCACGCACATGATCCAGTTTTGCTGTTAGTGCTTGTCCCTGATACAGTGCCTGGGCACAGACCTCACCGGCATGGTTGATGCGCATCAGGCTGGCAGTCTGTACCCGTTCGCTCTCGTTCATCTCGCCTTCGCTGTGACGATTAGCGGGGTTCTCTCGACCGGTTGATTGCGGTTTTCCCCAGATCGTCCGTAGAGCCTGATCGACACCGAGAACAATGTGATCGAAGGGGTTGAGTTTACGTTGTGACATAAGTGTACCTTGTTATCGTTTCTACAGTTTTGTCATTCCCGAGGGTCTGTCATTTCCGCGCAGGCGGGAATCCATTCGTCGGAGTAGCACGCATCAACAGATGTTGCGCCAACAAACGAACCGGATGCATGACTTCAATATCCAGCCCAGCTTCAAGAATGCCATTCCTTATATGCAGAGCGCAAGTAATATTAGAGCTAACGACGATATCGACCTGCAGCGAACACAGTTGTTCGATTAATGGTTGTCGTACCTGTGTTGCCATATCGGTCTGGGTAATGAAGTAGGCTCCGCCGGCTCCACAGCACGCACCTTCCCGGGGCAGTTCAAATAGTTCAATGGAGGGGATTTGTTGGAGTATCTGAATAATCTCACGATCTTGTCCCAGGCTGTTTCTTGCCGAGCAAGGTAGGTGGATGGCAATACGCTTATGACAGGCGGAGAAGGCGATGTCTTGTGATTGGTGGCGTTGAATAAAGTAAATAATATCGAGCGGGCTATGGTTGCCATCATTGTTGTGTTGTAGCTGGGTGCTACAGGCGCTATTGAGCGATAAGGTAATGAGACCCTTATTATTAGCCAGGCGGGTATTATTTTGTCGTATCAGTGCCTGCGCCTGTTGCTGAAATCCATGGTGTTGATGAAAACTGCCACAACAGGTCTGACCTGCGGGGATGCTGACATCGTAGCCGATGTGGTTTAGGAGTTTGATAGCGGCATGGATATTAGCCTTGTCTATGCCCTTCATGCATCCGGTAAATAACTGCACCTGCCCACTTTGTTGGTGCAAAGCAGGATAAAACCTCTTTAATCGGGGCAGGTTTTTGGGGTTCCAATCTAAGCCGATAGCGAGTTTACTTTTATTGGTTATGCGGCGTATCCAGGTGGGCGTGTAGCTTAACAGTGTCAGGCTGCTGTCTAATAACCAGGGTTTAGTTAATAACCAGGCTATCAGACGATGCCAATATGACCGGGTTTGATGGGGTAGCTGCTGCCGGGTGTTGCTAATGAGTTGAGAAAACGGGACTTTAGATGGGCACATTGCCTCACAATTAAGACAGTGCATACATTGCTCGAGGTGTTGCAGTGCCTTATTGGTTAGCGGAATCTCTCGTTTCAGTAGGGCTCGCATTAAGGCAATACGCCCCCTTGGACTGTTTGCTTCATTGAGAGTAATGCGGTAGGTAGGGCAATGAGGCAAGCACAGGGCACACATGACGCACTGATTGCTGGCTGCGAGGAGCTGTTTAATCGAGTCTGTATGTGTCGAGTGTTTAAGAAGAGAGATTTTCGCAGTTCCCATGATCAGGTTTGGTGTGTCTAGCCGGAGCTATTATAATATAGTCCTGATGAAGGAATCCTGTATTTATCACTCAAAGAGGAAATTCGATGTCCTATTATCGTTACCATGTGTTTTTTTGTACCAATCAGCGTGCCGATGGTAGTGAGTGTTGCCAGCGTTTTGGTGCTCAGGCTATAAGGGATTACATGAAGCAAGCTTGTAAAACCCAGGGCTTGGGTAATCAAGCCGGGGTACGTATTAATACCGCAGGCTGTATGAACCGCTGTGCTGAAGGCCCGGTGATGGTGGTTTATCCCGAAGCAATCTGGTATCGCTACGTCGATAAAGAAGATATTGACGAGATCATACAGGAGCATCTTATCGGCGGGCGCGTGGTCGAGCGTTTGCGTGTATAAGAGTTGGTGCGCAATGCGCACCCTACCACGGTTGGGTATGCACCGCGTACCAGGGTTAACGGTAGGGTGTGCACCGCGCACCATGTTTTTTTGTTTTGGGGGAATTATTATTGCCTGCTGCAGTCACAACAATATTGCAGATAATAGTTGACAAGAGAGTTAGAATATTAGAAAATACTTACATACTGATTAACCAGCCCCCAAGTACTGGTTGATCAGACTCCTCCATCCTCCATAGTAGGTGGAATTTTTTAGCCCCACTATCCTTTGTGGGGCTTTTTTTTGTCTGAATATCTAAATTATTATCAATTCCGGCTTGTACAAGAGTCCCTTCATCTGGTAAGATTCCGCTTCTTTGTTGATGGGTTTCGGAGTAAGTTCCATGAAAACGTTTAGTGCCAGATCGGAAACGGTAAAGCGCGATTGGTATTTGGTTGATGCAACAGGCAAGACCTTGGGTCGCCTGGCAACCGAGGTTGCGCACCGCTTGCGTGGCAAACATAAGGCGGAATATACGCCTCATGTCGATACAGGTGATTACATTGTTATTGTTAATGCTGAAAAGATTACGGTAACGGGTCGTAAGGCTGAGAAAAAAATGTATCATCACCACACAGGATATATTGGTAATCTAAAATCGGTGAATTTTGCGACCTTACAGGCCAAATCACCAGAGTTGATTATTGAGAAGGCAGTTAAGGGTATGTTGCCAAAGAACCCGCTGGGTCGTGCAATGTTCCGTAAGCTTAAGGTCTATGCAGGTGCGGAACATCAACATACCGCTCAGCAGCCTCAGCCGTTAGACATTTAATTATATAGAATAGGCTTGATTGATATGGCACAAGAAACATATTACGGTACCGGTCGGCGCAAGAGCTCAGCCGCGCGTGTTTTTCTGCGTAAGGGTACAGGTAGCATTACAGTAAACCGTCGTCCACTGGATGAATATTTTGCTCGTGAGACCGCTCGCATGGTTGTTCGCCAGCCATTAGAGAAGGTGGATATGGCTGATACCTTTGATATTATGGTGACTGTCCGTGGTGGTGGTGGTAGTGGTCAGGCGGGTGCAATTCGTCATGGTATTACTCGCGCACTGATGGAATATGATGGTGAATTACGTCCGACTTTACGCCGCGCTGGTTTTGTTACTCGTGACGCCCGTGAGGTTGAGCGTAAGAAAGTTGGCCTGCGTAAGGCTCGTCGCGCAACACAGTTCTCCAAGCGTTAATCTGCTTGTTGGGGTGGAAGTCAGTCGGGGACAGACCTTAGGTCTGTCCCCCTTTTTTAGATCTGCCCCTGTGATTTTGGTGAATCGTCTAACGGTAGGACAGCGGACTCTGACTCCGCTAATCAAGGTTCGAATCCTTGTTCGCCAGCCAAACACACCCGGCTTGTCCGGGTTTTTTATTGGCTGGTGAATAAGGGTGAGAACCTTGTTCAATAGGGGTTCGACAAAATCGCCGGGAGCGATTTTGAACAGTGGAGCGAAGCGACGCTGGCCCCGTAGGGGAGAGCCACAGGGAAGTGGCGAATAATCCTTGTTCGCCAGCCAAACACACCCGGCTTGTCCGGGTTTTTTATTGGCTGGTGAATAGTTGCTGGTGCGCAGTGCGCACCCTACCGGTGGGTATTGATATGCATCATGTACCCCGCCACCGTTGGGTATTGCTTCGGTAGGGTGCGTACCACGCACCAACTCTTGTTTTGACCCTATGTCTGTCTCTGGCTGAAAGGGGTGTTTGATTATAATTATAATATAGTTATACTGTAGTTATGGATGATATGATGTTCTCATGGAATGAGACAAAGAATCAATTAAACCGGAAGAAATATGGCGTTAGCTTCGAAGAGGCTAAAACGGTGTTTGCAGATGATTATGCGCGCTTGATATCAGATCCAGATCATTCATACGATGAGGACAGATATATTCTTATAGGCGTTAGTCGGTTAGTGAGGCTTTTAGTGGTGTGTCATTGTTATAGGGGCAGTAATAATGAGATAAGGGTTATTACAGCTCGTCAAGCCGATAAGTTTGAAGCCAAACAGTATAGAGATTTTCGTCATGCGTAAAAATTATGATTTTTCAAATTCGGTAAAGAACCCCTATGCTAAAAAGATAAAAAAGCAAATAACGATTCGTCTGGATGAAGAGACTATCGCTTACTTTAAAGGCATGTCAGAAGATGTAGATATTCCCTATCAGAATTTAATAAATCTTTATCTCAGAGATTGTGCGGGTAAACATCGTAAGCTAAACATGAACTGGATCTAATCTGTTGCATTAACGCAACACAAAACAACACCTGTTGTTTTTTTTGCAAAAAGGTGTTGCTTTGTTGTTTTTTATGGGCTAAAGTTCTCCGCGTTAGATAATTTAATTTATTCCGGGTGTCGGAATTAGGAGATATAAATGAATAAGAAGATTTTAGCTGTAGCAACTGCTGCGCTGCTGACAGGTGCGATTGGCGTACAGGCAGCCCCTACCGTATATGGTCGTATCGATCTGAGTATTGATGCGATTGATAGTGCTGCAAATGGCACTGATGATATCAACATGAACTCCAATACCTCAATGATTGGTATGAAGGGTTCTGAAGATTTAGGTGATGGCCTGAAGGCAATCTACAAGATTGAGATTCAGATTGATGCATCCGAGCGTGACAAGAACCAGATCGATCGTGATCAGTGGGTTGGTTTGAAGGGTAACTTCGGTCAGGTTCGTATGGGTACTATTTCTAGCTCCTACAAATCTCATGGTGCAGCGATTGATCCACTGTATCGTACCTCTGCTCAGGGTCGTAGCTGGGGTCTGCAGTCCAAACTGCATTCTGGCGCGGGTGAAGTCGGTGGTCGTATGAACAAGCACATCCGTTTTGATAGCAACAACTACAACGGTGTAAAGGTTACAGCTGATTACAGCTTCGATGCTTCTGATTCCGATGGTACTCAGGGTAATGACACCTTTGGTGTTGGTGCTTCTTACAAGAACGGTCCTGTTATGGTCTTTACTGATTACCTGTCATCTAACGATGGTGGTGATGATTCCGTATGGAAGATCGGTGGTAAGTTTAATGCAATGGAAGGCCTGACCTTTTACGGACAGTACGAAAGTGATGGTGGTCTGATCTCCAATAGTAAGGAAGCTTGTGTGAATGTACAGAGCGGTGCTTGTACTTCTTCTGCTGTTGCTGCAGCGACTCCTTATATTGCGGATGGTGTTGGTCCTGCCGTAGCGGCACAGGGCGCAATCACCAAGGCATCAGCTAACGATGTATCCGGTGCTGACGTTTGGTACTTAGGTGCTTCTATGGCGCTGGGTAACACCACGGTTGTATTCAACTTGGGTCAGGGCGATGACAACGACCATAACCAGAATGTTGGTTACAAGTCATGGACTCTGGCGGCTGCTCATAAGCTGAGCAAACGCACCATGGTTTATGGTGGTTTTGTACAGCAGGACTTTGATGCAACAGGTGAAACTGATGTAGTGACTTTTGGTATGCGTCACAACTTCTAAGCTGACTCGTTCAGTATTGAAGTATAAGACGGAGCCTTCGGGCTCCGTTTTTTATTGCCTGGAATAAATAATGGTGCGCAATGCACACCCTACCGGCGGGTATTTATCCGTGTAGGGTGCGTACCACGCACCAAACAATCGTTCAGGTTTGTTGTCCCCTTGAATTTTTACTCATGGTGTGTATTATACACACCATGAGTAGTCGAGAGCTAATCAAACGACTTAAAAAAGAGGGGTGGGTGTTTCACCACACCAAAGAGTATCTATCGACAGGCGGGTTGGGTATGGAGATAAATTGATGAAATATCCTGTTGTAATTCATAAAGATCAGGGCTCGGATTATGGTGTTACGGTTCCTGATATCCCAGGTTGTTATACCGCAGCTTCATCAATGGAAGAGGCGATTGAGATGATCCAGGAGGCCATTAAATGTCATATTGAAGGGCTTCTTCTTGATAGTGATCCTGTTCCATTGAGTTCGGCTATTGAACAACATCAAAAAAATCTGGCATTCAAGAATGGTGTGTGGGCAATGGTGGATGTGGATATAAGTAAACTTTCTGTTAAGTCAAGGCGGGTTAATATAACCGTGCCTGAAAACTTGTTGAGTATCATGGATCAATATGCAAAAAAGCATGGTGAGTCTCGTTCGGGGCTGCTTGCACAGGCTGTTACAGAATACATGGCTGTACATCATTAAAAATAAGGTAGGGTGCGTACCACGCACCAACACCATTTGAAATAAACCACGGTGCGCAATGCGCACCCTACTGGTTGTATGCATCATGCTTACGGTTTATGATTTGGACGTTATATAAGGGAATATTATTAATACAAGGGAGTGTATGATGTCTGAATATCGTCGTGTTTATACGGGCGGAGCGAGTTATTTCTTTACTGTTGTTACCCATAAAAGGCGCAGATTCCTTGCGCAGCCCAATCATATTATGATTGGGCGTTCTGTGGTAAGGGATGTGAAGCAGCGTTATCCATTTGCTATTGATGCCTGTGTGATCCTGCCTGATCATATTCATTTTATCTGGACGATGCCGGATGGGGATGTAAATTATTCCAGGAGGATTGGTTTAATAAAAGCCGCTTGTAGCCGAGCATTTATTGCCTGTGGGCTTGATATGCCTGCGGTGAATTTTTCGAGAAAAAGTCGTAACGAGCATGCCGTGTGGCAACGGCGATTTTGGGAGCACCGTATACGTGACGAGCGGGACTATCGTCATTGTATGGATTATTTGCATTATAATCCGGTGAAGCATGGTCTGGTTTGTTCGGTAAATGAATGGCCTTATTCGTCTTTTCATCGATGGGTGAAAGCAGGCGTTTATTCAATGGATTGGGGTGCCAATGTGGATATAGAGAGCGAGGGGTTTGGAGAATAAGCAATGGTGCGCAATGCGCACCCTACCGGTGGGTATCATGCATCATGCATCCCCGCCGATGGGTACTGCTCCGGGTAGGGTGCGTACCACGCACCAATGGCTCTACTGGTGGGGTATTAATTATCGTATTGATTTAAGTGGGAGATGTTGTGGGTGTTTAATGTTTTCCTCGGTTAAGTCTACATCAATATCGGGCCAATAGAAGTGGCCGGGGGATACTTCTTTAACGTGCATGATGGATTTGATTGTTTGATCTTTAAACCAGGGGAAATCATCATAAGGCATGAATAGCTCTTTATTGTGTGCCAGGAGCCATATTCCATGTGCTGAAACATTTGTAACCTCAACGGTTAAAGAGTTGTCGCCATGCGCTAATGAGCTCATTGTAATGTCCCTTTATTAGTGATTCGATTTCTCTTAATTGCTTGGTTGAGTAATGGTGGTTTTTAGCGAGTTGAATGTCAGGTTCAAGCCAGAATTTAGCTTCTCCATTGCCTGAGATCACATGAACATGCATGCGGTCTTCTTCCATAGAGAAGAAAAAGAACCTGTAGCCACCCTCTCTGAAAACCGTTGGGCTCATGTCTTATTCTTAAGTTGAGCGTTGTATCCATACGTTTTGTATTCAAATTAAGGCTAGCATAAAAGGCTGATAATTTCAGTAATAAACGATGGTGCGCAATGCGCACCCTACCGGTGGGTGTATCAAGGTAGGGTGCGTACCACGCACCAACACCCTGAAATAAACGATGGTGCGCAGTGCGCACCCTACGTTGTATAATATCCGCATGACTGAAACTACTACGCGTATTCGCGAAATCCCTTATAACTACACCTCGTTTTCAGACCGTGAGATCGTTTTGCGCATCCTCGGGCCGGAGATGTGGGCGATCCTTAATCAATTGCGGGGTGAGCGTCGCACCGGGCGTTCGGCACGAATGTTGCTGGAGGTGTTGGGTGATCTGTGGGTGGTGCATCGTAATGCTTATTTACAAGATGATCTGCTGGATAATCGTAAGCGTTTTGATGCCCTGGTGCAGGCGCTTAATCATCGGCTGGATCAGATTGTGGCGCGTGCCGATGGTAATGTGCTGGCACTACAGCTAGTGGAGCGAGCGCGTAAGGCGGTGGCTGAGTTTGAGGCGTGGTTTCCGCGCACCAATGATCTGCGTAAACGGCTGCGACATTATCTGCGCCGGGTGACGCGTAAGGATAATATTGATTTTAGTGGCATGGCGCGGGTCTCACATGCCACCGATGCAACGGATTGGCGTGTTGAACTGCCGTTTGTGGTGGTGACACCGGACAGCGAGGCGGAGCTGGCTCTGGTGGTGCGTAGCTGTGTGGAATTGGGTCTGACCATTATTCCGCGTGGTGGTGGCACGGGTTATACCGGGGGTGTGATCCCACTGCATGATGACAGTGTGGTTATCAATGTTGAAAAGCTGGAGGCAGTGACCGAGGTTGAGATGCGCACCTTGCCCGGGGTTGATGGCGAGGTGGCAACGGTACGTGCCGAGGCGGGTGTGGTGACACGGCGTGTGGCAGAGCGGGCGGAGGCAGCGGGTTATATATTCGCCGTTGATCCAACCTCACAGGATGCCTGCACCATTGGTGGTAACGTGGCAATGAATGCCGGTGGTAAGAAGGCGGTATTATGGGGAACCACGCTGGATAACCTGGTGTCCTGGCGTATGGTGGATGCCGATGGTCTGTGGTTGGAGGTGGAACGCCTGAACCATAATATGGGTAAGATTCATGAGCAGGAAGAGGTGGTGTTTCGTGTCACCCGTTATCATCTGGATGGTGAAACCCCGATGGGTGAGCCTGAGTTGTTGCAGATGCCGGGCGCCTCTTTGCGCAAGGTCGGTCTGGGTAAGGATGTTACTGATAAATTCCTTGGTGGTCTGCCGGGGGTACAAAAGGAAGGCTGTGATGGGCTGATTAGCTCGGCAGTGTTTATTGTGCATCGTATGCCCGCACATATCCGTACCTTGTGTCTGGAGTTCTTTGGTAATGACCTACAACGCTCGGTGCCAGCAATCGTTGAGACCATTGATTATCTGAATAAGCGTGGTGATTGTCTGTTGGCGGGGTTGGAACACCTCGATGAACGCTATGTGCGTGCGGTGGACTATAACACCAAGGCAGCGCGTCGAGAGTTACCAAAGATGGTGTTGGTAATGGATGTCGCCGGGGATAATGAAGATAGGGTGGCGGAGGCCTGTTCTGCGATTGTGCGGCTGGCAAACCAGCGTGATGCCGAGGGTTTTATTGCTACCAGCCCGGAAGCTCGACGCCAGTTCTGGGCGGATCGTAGTCGTACCGCTGCCATTGCTGCACACACTAATGCCTTCAAGATCAATGAAGATGTGGTGATTCCACTACCGCGCCTGGCGGATTATAGCGCGGGTATCGAACGGATTAATATCGAATATTCCATGCGTAACAAGTTATCTATGGTGGACGAGGTGCTGGTGTGTCTGCAACAGGATGGTTGTGAGCTACAGCAACTCAGTCTGCTGGATGATAGTGAGGAAGGCCGCAGTATATTACAGGCCAAGCAGGATGCCGCCCTGTCTCATTTGCAGCAGGTAAAAATCTGCTGGCAGGGCATACTCGATCATCTCGATGATGCCGCTGAGGATCATGCGCAATGGCTGCCCGACGAGGTGCAGGCACGGGCACAGGTCGGTGATCAACTGATCTCTTTGTTATTACGCCATGACCTGCGTATCTCTTATCGTGCTGAGGTCGAACGTCCATTGAAGGAAATCTTCTCCGGTAGTGATCTGGAGGTAGTGCGCGCGCGCATGGATAAAATTCATCATAAATGGCGTTCCTCGCGTTTGTTTGTGGCGACCCACATGCATGCCGGGGATGGTAATGTGCATACTAATATCCCGGTTAACTCGAATGATTATGTCATGCTGCAACAGGCGGAGGAGATTGTTGACCGAGTGATGGCGCTGGCGTGTGAACTGGATGGTGTGATCTCGGGTGAGCATGGTATTGGGCTGACCAAGATGCGCTATCTGGATGCTGATGTGGTGGAGGCGTTTGCCAGTTATAAACATAAGGTTGATCCTGGCGGGCATTTTAATCGCGGTAAGTTGATGGCGGGTTCGGGGCTGGAGAATGCCTATACCCCGTCTTTGCGTCTGGTGCAGCAGGAAGCGCTATTACTGGAAGAGAGTGAACTGGGGCTGTTGAATGATGATATTCGCCATTGTCTGCGTTGCGGTAAATGCAAGCCGGTTTGTACCACGCATAGCCCGCGTGTCAATCTGCTTTATTCACCGCGTAACAAGATTCTTGCCACTGGTTTGATGATCGAGGCTTTTCTTTATGAAGAGCAAACCCGGCGCGGGATCTCGATTCGCCACTTTGATGAGATGAATGATGTCGCCGATCACTGTACCGTTTGTCATCGCTGTGTCACGCCGTGTCCGGTCAATATTGATTTTGGCGATGTCTCCATGCGTATGCGCAAGATACTGAAGACACGAGGCAAAAAGCGTAGCTCGATCCTGACGCGGGTGGCGATGGCGTTTCTTAACGCCACCGATTCACGCACCATTCGCTGGTTACGCAAGCCGGTAGCCGAGTGGGGTTTTGCCGGGCAGCGTCTGGGCTACCAAATCTTGAAACGTCTGTTGCCGCAACGTCGCAAGGGTGATGCCGCCCTGCGTGCGCGACCTCGTGGGGTAACGGCACAGGTGATTCATTTCTTTGATCGTCCCTTGCCCTCGGCTTTGCCGATGCAGACCACGCGTGCCTTGCTGGGCGTGGAGGATGCCAGCATGATCCCGGTGTTGCGTGATCCGGCGAAGGTTACCGAGAGCAGCGAAGCCGTGTTTTATTTCCCTGGTTGTGGTTCTGAGCGTCTGTTTAGTAAGGTGGGTTTGGCGACTATGGCGATGTTGTATGATCTGGGTGTGCAGACGGTGTTACCCCCCGGTTATCTCTGTTGTGGTTATCCGCAGCGTGCCGGGGGTGATGAGGCGCGTGGGAATAAGATTACGATGGATAATCGGGTGTTATTTCATCGTGTTGCTAACACGCTGAATTATATGGATATCAAGACTGTAGTGGTGTCTTGTGGTACCTGTATTGACCAACTGCAACGCTATGAATTTGAAAAGATATTCCCCGGTTGTCGGGTGCTGGATATCCATGAATACCTGCTCGATAAGGGGGTGAAACTGGAGGCACTTGAGGGACAGCAATATCTTTACCATGATCCTTGCCATTCGCCCATCAAGACCCGCGACCCGGTGCAACTGGTTAGTGATTTGATGGGGCAGGAGGTGCTATTGTCGGATCGCTGTTGTGGTGAGGCGGGCACCTTTGCAGTCTCGCGCCCTGATATCGCCTCGCAGGTGCGTTTCCGTAAACAGCAGGAGATTGAAGCCGGGATGGCTACGCTTCGTTCAAGAGATAATTCAAGCAATATCAAGATGTTAACCTCTTGTCCCGCCTGTCAGCAGGGCTTGTCACGTTATCAGGATGATAATGCGCTAGAGGTGGATTATGTCGTGGTCGAGATGGCTGAACAGATCCTCGGCTCTGGTTGGGACAAGGCCTTTGTTGAACGTGTTAAGGCCGGTGGTATCGAGCGTATCTTGTTGTAGATGGCAGGGGTTCCTGGTTTGGTGGTATGCATTCCCACGCAGAGCATGGGAACGAGAGACAATGTTGCCCCCTGGTTCCCATGCTCCTGCGTGGGAATCCATATTTATCCTCAGTTAATCTGCTACAACAGCTTGTTTCCGCAAGTCTATGATTCCCTTTTTATTTCCTATTTTTAATTCCTTGTGTTTTTATAGGAATATGCGCTAAGCCCCTGTACTAAAAGAAAGAATTCCTGTTTTTACCCTGTCTTTCCCTTGCAAAAAGGGGAATTGCTGACTATAGTGGATGAAATGTGGAGATTAGTGGTAATTAGTGGGAATAATAAGCGTTAGAGGGGGCTGTTTTGTTTTTAGGGGGAAGTAGCATCAATCTTGATGCGAAAGGTCGTTTGGCGTTACCAACACGCTACCGTGCAATGCTGGTTGAGCATTGTCAGGGTCGTATGGTGTTGAGTGTGCAAAAAGACGGCTGTCTGTTGTTATATCCCTATCCCGAATGGCAGGAAATTGAGCGTAAGATCACAATGCTACCTAATCAGGATCGTCGGGTTCGTCAATTGCAACGCATGATGCTGGGTTATGCCACCGAGGTTGAGATGGATGGGCAGGGGCGCATTCTTATAGCTCCGCGCCTGCGCCTGTTTGCCAAGCTGGACAAGCGGGTTGAGTTACTGGGTCAAGGTAATAAGTTCGAAATCTTTAATGAGGCAATGCTGGATCAGGAATGTGAGGATTGGAAGAATGACCATCAGGATGATAAAGATCTCCCCGACGCGTTAGATAACCTGAGTCTCTAGGCCGATGGAGACAACACTTTCTCATTATCCGGTGCTGCTTGATGAAGTGCTGGAAGGCTTGAATATACAGGCGGATGGTATCTATCTGGATGGTACCTTTGGTCGTGGTGGTCATGCTGCAGAGATTCTGAATCGCCTGGGGCCCAATGGTCGTTTGATCGCGGTGGATAAAGATCCACAGGCGGTACGGGTCGCTCAGGATCGTTTTGGTGATGATCCTCGTTTCCATATTGAGCAGGGTACGTTTGTCATGTTGGGACAACTGATTAAGGATTTGGGGCTGGCAGGCAAGATCAACGGGGTGCTCCTCGATCTTGGTGTCTCCTCACCGCAGTTGGATGACCCTGAGCGTGGTTTTAGTTTTATGCAGGATGGCCCGCTTGATATGCGTATGGACCCGGATTCGGGTATGAGTGCGGCTGACTGGTTGGCTGTGGCCAGCGTTACCGAGATGACCCATGTATTCAAGACCTATGGTGAGGAACGTTTCGGTAAGCGCATTGCACATGCGGTTGATGAGACCCGGGAGGAGACCCCCATCCTGCGTACCTTGCAGTTCTCCAAGCTAATTAGTGAGGCGATGCCGGTGCATGATCGACACAAACATCCGGCTACCCGCACCTTTCAGGCGATACGTATCTTCATCAATCAGGAGCTGGATGATATTTCACAGGCACTGGAAGGTTTGATGGATGTGTTGGCTAGCGGTGGGCGTGTTGTTGTTATCAGCTTTCATTCTCTGGAAGATCGTATCGTAAAACGTTTTATGCGTAAGGAAAGCAAGGGTAAACCGATTCCTCATGGTTTGCCGGTAATGGGTGGTCCTGAGGGTATTCGTTTGCGCCTCTGTGGTAAAGCTATTCGTGCCTCGGCACAGGAGCTGGCTGAGAACCCTCGATCCCGCAGTGCTATTTTGCGGGTTGCGGAGTGTGTGGTATGAGTCGTAATAGCACGCTGGGTATTCTGTTTGTATTGGTGTTGGTCTCCGCCTTAGCGGTTATTTATGTGCGCCATGAAAGCCGCAATTTATTTTCCGAGATGCAACGCCTTGAGATCACACGCGATGAAATGAATGTTGAATGGGGGCAGTTACAGATCGAACAAAGCACCTATGCCACGCATGGGCGTATTGAACGCTTTGCCAGACGTCAACTGGATATGCGTGTTCCTGCCTTGAATAGTATTCGTATGGTGCAGCCATGAGCCGTGTTCAGGGCCAGGTTAATGAATACCGGTGGCGGACTTATGTGCTGTTTCTTTTGACGGCTGCGGCTTTTTCATCGCTGGTATGGCGTGCTATTGATCTACAGGTATTACGGCAGGACTTCTTGCAGGATCAGGGTGATGCACGCCATTTGCGCGTGGTTGCGATTCCTGCCCATCGCGGTATGATTCTGGATCGTAATGGTGACCCGCTGGCAGTGAGCACACCGGTTGATTCGGTCTGGGCAAATCCCCGCGAGATGTCATTGGATCGTGAGAGTATCGAACCGTTGGCTGCTGTTTTGGGCCTGGATGGTGATGAGCTACAGCATTTTTTACTATCGCGTAAGGGGCGTGAATTTGTTTATTTGAAGCGTCAGATGAAGCCGGAGATGGCAGATCGGGTGCGACAATTGCATATTCCGGGCATCTCTTTGCAGCGAGAGTATCACCGTTATTATCCGGGTGGTGAGGTGTTTGCTCATGTGTTGGGTTTTACCGATATTGATGATCATGGGCAGGAAGGACTGGAGCTGGCATTTGATGAATGGTTGACGGGTGAACCGGGTTTGAAGCGAGTGGTTCAGGATGGTCGTCGGCATGTGGTGAGAGATGTTGATGGTATTCGTGTGGCACATCCTGGCAAGGATCTGATATTAAGCATTGATCGCCGCATTCAATACCTGGCTTACCGTGAATTAAAAGCAGCAGTTGATAAACATAAGGCGCTTTCAGGTTCTGCTGTGGTGCTGGATGCAAACACGGGTGAGGTATTGGCGATGGTCAACCAACCCAGTTTTAATCCCAATAATCGGCGTAATTTTCGACCTCAGGCGATGCGTAATCGATCTGTTACCGATGTGTTTGAACCGGGTTCAACGGTTAAACCCTTTATCGTGGCAAGTGCTCTGGAATCGGGTAATTATGATGCCAATACACCGATTGATACGACCCCGGGTATCTATCAGTTAGGGGTCAAAACAATACGTGATGTACGTAATTTTGGCCTGTTGAATGTCACCAGCATATTAACCAAGTCGAGTAATGTGGGTATTAGCAAGATTGCCTTATCACTGGAAGCTGATGATATCTGGTCGGTGTTACAGCGTATTGGCTTTGGTAATGTTACCGCCAGTTCTTTCCCTGGTGAGGTGGCAGGCATTCTGCCTGACCCGCAACGTTGGGGTGATCTGGGTAAGGCGACCCTTTCCTATGGTTATGGTTTATCGGTTACTCCATTGCAACTGGCGCATGCCTATAGCGTATTGGCGAGTAAGGGTGCTTTGCGTCCGATTTCTCTGTTGCGGGTTGATGAACCGGTTGCCGCACAACAAGTATTGACGACACAGATTGCGCAGAAAATCGTACGCATGCTGGAGACGGTAGTGGGTCCTGGTGGTACAGCCAAACGGGCGCGTATTGCCGGTTATCGTGTGGCTGGCAAGACCGGTACCATGAAGAAATCAATAGCGGGTGGTTATGCAGATCATCGTTATCTTTCGGTATTTGCCGGGATGGTACCCGCTTCAGATCCCAGGCTGGTTATGGCGGTGATGATTAATGAGCCTAGTGTCGGTGGATATTATGGCGGCAAAGTGGCGGCACCTGTTTTTGCCAATACCCTGTCGGGTGCCTTGCGTTTATTGAATATTAACCCGGATGATTTATCTATTATGCAGAGCCAGCATGCTGTTGGTAATGGGGGTGCCGTATGATGACTGCCAGCGCATCAATGGTATCCATGAGTTTGTCTGAATTATTACCGGATCTGGTCAGTGCAACTGTTGACGTTGATCGGGTTATTACCGGTCTCAGTCTGGATAGTCGAACCGTGCAAAAGGGTGATCTGTTTCTGGCCTGTGCCGGTTATCAGGTGCATGGTAGTGTGTTTGTTGCTGATGCGATACAGGCCGGTGCGGTCGCCGTTCTATTGGAGGTGATGAGTCCAGCGGAAGAGCAGGTAACAATGCAGGATATTGGTGTGCCTTGTATCCCGGTGTATGAGCTGAATAAGCGTATGGGTCTAATCGCTGCTCGTTTTTATCGCCAGCCCTCGGCTGACATGATGACCGTGGGCATTACTGGTACCGATGGCAAGACCTCTTGTAGTCATTTTATTGCGCAATCCATCCATCTTCTTGAAGGTGTTTGTGGTTTGGTTGGAACCCTGGGTTACGGTTTGTATGGGCGTTTATTCCGTGGTCAACATACCACTCCAGATGCCTTGCGTCTGCAGTGGGAACTAGCTGAGATCAGGGCGCAGAAGAGTCAGATGGTGGTGATGGAGGTGTCTTCACACGCCTTGTCTCAGGGTCGGGTTAACGGAGTGAGTTTTGATATCGCGGTATTGACTAATCTGGGTCGGGATCATCTTGATTTTCATGGTGACATGAAGGCCTATGCGGATGCCAAACGATCTTTGTTTCAAACGCCAGGGCTGTCTCATGTGGTGCTGAACCTGGATGATGAACTGGGACAGGCCCTGGTCGAGGATGTTTCATCGTCGACGGCGGTCATTGTTTATGGCATGAATCCTGATCGCCTGAAGGTTATCTCTCGTCCCGTATTGCAATGGGTATGGGCGGATATAGTGACGATGGGTACGAGTGGTATGACGATCTATATTGATAGCAGTTGGGGACAAGGTGACCTTCATACCTGTTTGCTGGGACGCTTTAATGTCAGCAATCTATTGGCAACTTTATCTGTATTGTTGATTAGGGGTGTGGGTTTTGAGCAAGCGTTGGCGTGTCTTGCCAATGTGACAACAGTTGCTGGGCGTATGGAGCAATTTGGTGGCGGTGAACAGGCACTGGTAGTGGTTGATTATGCGCATACCCCGGGTGCACTGGAGGCTGCCTTAAAGGCATTACGTGAACATTGTCGTGGTAAGTTGTGGTGTGTGTTTGGTGCCGGTGGTGATCGTGATACGGGTAAACGTCCTTTAATGGGGCAGGTTGCTGAAAAGTATGCCGATTATGTCGTCGTCACTGATGACAACCCGCGTAACGAGGATGCCACTCAGATCGTGGTGGATATCCTGTCGCAGATGGAGCATGCCGATGATGTTTATGTGGAAAGGGGGCGCGCTCATGCTATTGAGTATGCTATCTCCTGTGCCAGCAAGGGTGATGTGATATTGGTAGCCGGCAAGGGACATGAGACTGAGCAGGTCATTGCCGGTAAGCAGTTGAGGTTTAGTGACAGAGAGCAGGTATTATATTATCTACAAGGCGATGCGCAATGATTTCAATGGCGCTGACAACGACTGCGCAGGTGCTGGATGCTCGGCTTGTTGGGCAGGATGCTATGTTTAATGGTGTGAGCATCAATAGTCGTTCTCTACAGCAGGATAATTTGTTTGTTGCTCTGCATGGCCCCAATTTTGATGGTCATGATTATATTGCCGCAGCACAGCATGAAGGTGCCGTTGCGGCGGTGGTGCAACGTGAAGTGGCAACAGATCTACCTTTGTTAAAGGTTGTAGATACCCAGCTTGCGTTGACGCAATTAGCAAAGCACTGGCGCCGGGAGTTTTCAATTCCTGTTATCGCGGTAACCGGGAGTAATGGCAAAACTACGGTAAAGGAAATGATTGCGGCTATCCTGGCTCAACAGGGGCCGGTGTTGGCAACGCAGGGGAATCTGAATAATGAGATTGGTGTCCCGCTAACATTATTGCGTCTGGCAACGGAGCATCGTGCAGCGGTGGTGGAGATGGGTGCCAATCATGCGGGTGAGATTGCGGCGTTAACAAAGGTTGCTGAGCCGACTATCGCCTTGATTAACAATGTGGCCGCTGCGCATCTGGAAGGTTTCGGTAGTCTTGACGGGGTCGCGTTAGCCAAGGGAGAAATATTCTCTGGTTTATCTGAACAAGGTATCGCTGTTATTAATGCGGATGATGTCTATGCACAGCAATGGCGGGATCTGGCTACAGATTATCAGCAGATTGATTTTGCCCTGGATCGGGATGCGGATGTATCTGCACAGTGGACTTCAAGTGGTAATGGTTGCGTATTAAATTTACAGACGCCATTGGGCTGTACTGAAATAGTGTTGTCATTATCCGGTAAGCATAATGTTATGAATGCGCTGGCAGCGACTGCGGTAAGTATTGCGGCCGGTGTGTCACTGGAAAATGTACGCCAAGGTTTACAAGGTTTTGCTGGTGTTCCCCATCGTCAGGAGTTAAAGGTACGTGACGATGGTTTGATTGTTATTGACGATACTTATAATGCGAACCCAGCCTCTTTACAAGCCGGTCTTGATGTTCTTGCGCAACGTCCGGGCCAACATTACCTGATTCTGGGTGATATGGGTGAACTAGGTAAGAATACTGCTGAACTGCATCGATTGGCAGGTGTGCAGGCACGCAGCATGGGGGTTGATTATCTTTATGCGCTGGGTGAGATGGCGCAATATGCCGCAGCTGGTTTTGGTGATGGTGGTCGAGGTTTTGATTCACAGGATACCTTGCTTGATGCCTTACAGGTGCTTGACGCGGCGAATACGACAGTATTGGTCAAGGGTTCACGTTGCATGAATATGGAGCGGATTGTGGATGGGTTGATGCAGTCACAGGGTGGTGTGGCATGTTAGTTCTGTTGGCAGAATATCTGACTCAATATCACAGTGGTTTTAACGTGTTCCAGTATCTAACCTTGCGCATTATCCTGGGTGTGTTGACTGCCTTGTTGATTTCGTTGTGGGTGGGGCCGGGCGTGATTCGTCATTTGAGTATGAAGCAGATAGGTCAGCAGATACGTGAGGATGGCCCACAAACACATCTTAAAAAGGCGGGTACGCCGACGATGGGCGGGGCATTGATTATTGTTGCGATTGCCTTGTCGACATTGCTTTGGGCGGATCTCAGTAATCGTTATATCTGGGTTGTATTGGTGGTTACTCTTGCCTTTGGTGTTATTGGCTGGGTTGATGATTATCGCAAGATCGTATTAAAGGATTCGCGTGGACTGTCTGCTCGTTATAAATATTTTTGGCAATCACTGTGTGCGCTGGGGACAGTGTGGTTTCTTTATGCCACGGCACATTCTCCAGCAGAGACGCAGTTAATTGTTCCCTTCTTCAAGGACATCGTGATCGATCTTGGCTGGTGGTATATACCGCTCAGTTATTTTGTCATCGTGGGTTCCAGTAATGCCGTTAATTTAACGGATGGTCTGGATGGTCTGGCTATTCTGCCCACCGTCATGGTGGCGGGTGGTTTGGCGATCTTTGCCTATGTGACGGGGCATTTTACGATTGCTAATTATCTTGCCATACCGTATGTCAGTGAGGCGGGTGAGGTGGCTGTATTTTGTGGTGCCATCATCGGTGCTGGTCTGGGTTTCTTATGGTTTAACACCTACCCTGCTCAGGTTTTTATGGGCGATGTAGGTGCGCTGGCATTAGGTGCGGCACTGGGTACGGTGGCTGTGCTGGTGCGTCAGGAATTGGTTTTTTTCCTGATGGGTGGAATTTTTGTGATGGAGACGGTCTCTGTTATTTTGCAGGTGATTTCATTTCGTCTGACCGGGCGCAGGATCTTTCGTATGGCGCCATTGCATCATCATTTTGAATTAAAGGGCTGGCCGGAACCTCGGGTCATTGTTCGTTTCTGGATAATAACAGTCATTCTAGTGTTAGCTGGTTTGGCAACATTAAAGCTTCGGTAAGGGAACATGAAACAGTGTAAACAAATGAACGTGTCACAACATGAACGTCACACCTTGATCGTTGGTCTGGGTGTGACGGGTTTGTCGTGTGTGCGTTATTTGTCGGCACAAGGTGATCTGTTGGCAGTAACGGATACCCGTACACAGCCACCCGCTCTAAAGACACTGGAGTGTGATTTCCCGGATGTCGCTGTGTTTCCTGGTGGTTTTGATGCTGATGCCTTCCATTGTGCAGAACGTATTATTGTTAGTCCGGGTGTGGCAATGAATCATCCAATGATTGTGGCGGCACAGGCGCAGGGTATTGAGGTTATCGGTGATGTGGAATTGTTTGCACGTGAGGTGCAGGCACCTGTTGTGGCAATTACCGGGTCTAACGGCAAGAGCACGGTAACGACCTTGCTGGGTGAGATGGCGCGTGTCTCTGGTTGTCAGGTACAGGTGGGCGGTAACCTGGGTGTGCCAGTGCTGGATCTGTTGGCGGATGCAGATGCTGAATTATTTGTGCTGGAGCTATCGAGTTTTCAACTGGAAACGCTGACATCGTTATCACCAAGGGTTGCTGTGGTGTTGAATGTTAGCCCTGACCATCTGGATCGTTATGAATCCTATGCACAATATTGTGCGGTCAAGGATAAGGTGTATCAGCATGCACAGGCCTGTGTGGTTAATCGTGATGAAGCCAGGCTGGCAGTGCGACAATCGGTTATTAGCTATGGCTTGAGTGAGCCACAAGGGAATGACTTTGGTCTGTGTGACAGGGAGGGTGTTGAATATTTATGTCAGGGTCAGGAACTCTGGTTAGCCGTGTCTGAGTTACGCATGCCTGGTCGCCATAATATAAGTAATGCCTTGGCAGCGCTGGCACTGGGTGTTGTGGTGGGTTTGCAACGAGAGGCAATGGTGCAGGTGTTGCGTGACTTTCGTGGTTTGCCACACCGTACTCAATGGGTTGCCGAGTGTAATGGTGTGCGTTGGTTTGATGATTCCAAAGGCACTAATGTGGGTGCGACGCGTGCTGCGCTACAGGGTCTGGATTGCCCGCTGTTATTGATTGCCGGTGGTCAGGCCAAGGGTGCTGATTTTTCACCCTTGCGTGAGGTGGTTAAGAATAAAGTACGCGTGCTGTTGTTGATGGGTGAGGATGCTGGCTTGATTGAAACGGCACTAGGTAGTGTGGTCAAGGTTATTCGGGTCAATGATATGCAAGAGGCGGTTCGTTGTGCCAATGATCTGGCTCAGCCTGGGGATGGCGTGCTGTTATCTCCTGCCTGCGCTAGTTTTGATATGTATAGCGGTTATGAAGAACGGGGCCAGGACTTTGTGACAACAGTACGAGGTGTATTGGCATGATTGATCGCCTGCTACGCCGGTTTGTTTTTGATACTGCGAGTGGTGCGCGTTGTCCACAGCTGGATTGTCGTTTGCTGTTGGTGGCGATTACATTGTTGACCCTGGGTGTGGTTATGGTGGCATCGGCTTCATTGGCTATCTCGGAACGTCATGTCGGACAACCCTGGTTTTATTTTTCCAGGCAGGCGGTGTTTGCTGTGCTGGGTCTGATGGTTGGAGCTGCGGTATTACGTCTGCGGATGTCCTTCTGGTTTAAACATGACCGGGCGTTTTTATTTATTGCCCTGGGTCTGTTGCTATTGGTGCTGGTGCCGGGTATCGGGCGTGAGGTTAATGGTAGTCAACGCTGGATGAATATGGGCTTGTTTAGTCTACAGGTGTCCGAGCCGGCACGTTTATTTTTGCTGGTCTATCTGGCAGGTTATCTGGTACGCAAGGAAGATGAAGTACGAGCTAGCCTACAGGGTTTTATTAAGCCAATGGCGGTATTAATAATGGCTTGTGCTTTATTGATTATGGAGCCTGATTTTGGTGCCACGGTGGTATTGCTGGCTGCTGTGATCAGTATGATATTTCTTGCCGGTGTGCGGCTGCCGTTTATGGGTGCCTTGTTGATGTTGGTCGGGGCTGTTCTGACATTACTGGTGATATTTTCGCCTTATCGTATGCGACGTTTTATGGGTTTTCTTGATCCCTGGGCTGATCCTTTCGATACCGGCTTTCAATTAACCCAGTCACTGATCGCGATTGGCCGGGGTGAGTGGTTTGGTGTTGGTCTGGGTGGCAGTATTCAGAAGCTGTTTTATTTGCCTGAGGCGCATACCGATTTTGTCTTTGCTGTGTATGCTGAAGAGATGGGATTGTTGGGTGTGCTGGTGCTTATTGCCTTGTATGCCTTTATTGTCTGGCGCGCCTTTTCAATCGCGCTGGTTGCAAGAAAAGCGGGCGATGTTTTCTCATGCTATCTGGCTTACGGGATTGGTGTATGGATCGGGGTGCAGAGTGTGATCAACATGGGTGTCAACATGGGGATTTTGCCAACCAAGGGTTTAACACTGCCATTAATGAGTTACGGTGGTAGCAGTCTGATTGTGATGAGCGCGGCTATTGCTATCTTGCTGCGTATTGATTATGAGACGCGTTGTTGTCTTGATAACATGGGTTCCGGTAGTAAAAAACCCTCAGTACGGCGACGCAGGAGAAGAACATGAAACATTGTGATGCTCCGGTTTTGATTATGGCAGGTGGTACGGGTGGACATGTGTTTCCTGCGCTGGCAGTTGCCCATGAGTTGATGGGTTTGGGTGTGCCGGTGATCTGGATGGGGACGCACCAGGGTATGGAGGCAGGCATTGTTACCCAGGCCAATATACCGATGCACTGGATTAATGTATCTGGTCTGCGTGGTAAAGGTATCTTCAAGATGTTGATAGCGCCTTTTATTTTGTTCAAGGCGTTGATCGAGGCGGCAAGAATTCTACATAAAACACGTCCGCGCGTGGTGCTGGGTATGGGTGGGTTTGTCTCTGGCCCCGGTGGCTTGATGGCATGGTTGATGCGTTACCCGCTGGTTATCCATGAGCAAAACCGTATTGCTGGTCTGACTAATCGTTGGTTGAGACCCTTGGCAACGCGTGCGCTGGAGGCCTTCCCCGGAAGTTTGCGGGCATCAAGAAAGACCTTGTGTCTAGGTAATCCTGTGCGTGCGGATATTAGTGCGATTGCTCCACCGCAGCAACGATTGGTACAGCGTAGTGGTCTGTTGCGGGTTTTGGTTCTGGGCGGCAGTCTGGGCGCACAGGTCTTGAATGAGCTTATGCCAAAGGTGTTTAAGCAATGTGCCTGTGAGGTGCGACATCAGGCTGGTCGTCGTGGTTTGGTTGAGGCACAACAGGCCTACCATAAACAGGGGCTGGAGGTGCAGCTTGATGCCTTTATTGATGATATGGCGGCCGCCTATGCGTGGGCGGATGTGGTGGTATGTCGAGCAGGTGCCTTGACTATTGCTGAGTTGGCGGCGGTGGGTGTGGCATCAATTCTGGTGCCTTATCCCTATGCCGTGGATGATCATCAAAGCGCGAATGCCCATTATTTAAGTGACGAAGGTGCTGCCATTCTGTTATCACAGACTGATTTTCAGGTGGATACGGTTGTCGAGCTGTTGACGGATTTTATTGCCGATCGAACCGCTTTGGTGAATATGGCTTGTGTGGCAAGGTCGCTGGCACAGTTACAGGCAACACAGAATATTGCTGCGGTCTGTTTGCAGAACAGCTCGCTGGGCGGGGAGGTGCTGAATGGGTAATGAAACCTTGAATGACTCGCTAAGTCCGGTGATTGCCGATGCCATGGGACGTACGCGTTGTGTTCATTTTGTCGGCATTGGTGGTGCGGGTATGAGCGGCATTGCCGAGGTGTTACTCAATCTTGGCTACCGGGTGACGGGTTCGGATCTGCGCAGTAATTCGGTTATTCAGCATCTACAACAGCTCGGTGCCCAGGTGTTTATGGGACATGCTGGTGAGAATGTCTGTAATAGTGATGTGGTGGTGGTATCCAGCGCTATTAATGAGGATAACCCGGAGCTACAAGCGGCACATGAACGGCGTATACCGGTTGTGCCTCGGGCGGAGATGTTGGCGGAGTTGATGCGTTTCCGTTACGGCATTGCGGTCGCCGGTACACATGGCAAGACGACAACAACCAGTCTGGTTGCCAGTTTGTTGGCAGAAGGTGACCTGGATCCGACCTTTGTTATTGGTGGTCGCTTGAACAGTATTGCCAGTCATGCGCGTCTGGGCACCGGCAAATATCTGGTTGCAGAAGCGGATGAGAGTGATGCCTCCTTCCTTTATTTGCAGCCCGTATTAGCGGTAATCACCAATATTGATGCCGATCATCTGGAGACCTATGAGGGTGATTATGGTCGTCTGCGTCAGACCTTTGTTGAGTTTTTACATCATCTTCCCTTTTATGGTCTGGCAGTGATGTGTCTGGATGATGTCGGAGTGCAAGAGGTGTTGCCTCAGGTGACGCGGCCTGTTCATACCTATGGTATTGAACATGAGGATGCCGATCTGCGTGCGATAGATATCCGTCAGCAAGGTGCCTGTATGTACTTTACGGTATTGCGTAGCCATGATGATCATCGTATTCCGGTTAAGTTGAACCTGCCCGGTAATCATAATGTGCTGAATGCCCTGGCGGCAGTCAGTATTGCGCTTGAACTGGGTGTGTCAGATGCGGCTATTCAGCGTGGATTAAGTCGTTTTTCCGGTATCAGCCGACGTTTTCAAATGAATGGTGAATTGACTCTTTCGGGACAGCGCAAGGTCTTGATGATTGATGACTATGCGCATCATCCCCGTGAGTTGTCTGCCACCTTGCAGGCGGTGCGTGAGGGTTGGCCTGAACGACGTATTGTGACGGTATTTCAACCCCATCGTTATACCCGTACGCGTGAATTATTTGAAGATTTTGCACAGGTTTTATCGGTTATAGATGTATTGATATTGACCGAGGTATACGCTGCCGGTGAGGTGCCGATTGCGGGTGCTGACGGACGTTCATTGTGTCGTGCAATACGGATGCGCGGTGCTGTTGATCCGGTATTTGTTGAAGCGGTTGATGATGTGCCAGCGGTGTTGCAGGATCTGTTGCAGGATCAGGATCTGTTGTTGGTTATGGGCGCGGGGAATATCGGTGTCATGGCCGCCGGGTTTGTTGAAAGCTGTGAACAGCCTGGGGTGCAATGAAATGATAGTAGCGGAGAGTAAAAATTTGCAGGGTGAGTTGTTACTGAATGAACCCATGTCAGCACATACCAGTTGGCGTGTAGGTGGGCCGGCACGGTGTTTTTATCGTCCACAGGATCAGATGGATCTGGCTGTTTTTTTACAAGGCTTGCCGTCAGATGAATCAGTCATGTGGTTGGGGCTGGGTAGTAATGTATTGGTTCGTGATGGTGGTTTTCAGGGTGTCGTGATTGCTGTTTATGGTGTTATGAATGAGGTGAGTTTTGTTGCTGACAATACCTTGCGCGCAGGTGCCGGTGCGAGTTGTGCGGTAGTGGCGAGACAAGGCGCACGGCAGGGGTTGACCGGGCTTGAATTTCTGGCGGGTATACCGGGCACGATGGGTGGTGCGCTGGCAATGAATGCGGGTGCCTTTGGTGGAGAAACCTGGGACAGAGTGAAGTCGGTAGAGACTATTGATCGTGCCGGAAATCTGCATACCCGTTTACCGGATGAATATGCGGTGGCCTACCGTTCAGTGCGAGGACCAGCACAGGAATGGTTTGTATCGGTAGATCTACTGTTGACTCCTGGTGATGCCGAGCAGGCATCAATGCGAATCAAAAAATTGCTAGAGCAGCGTTCCAGTAGTCAGCCGACTAATCAACCGAGTTGTGGTTCGGTCTTTCGTAATCCGGAACATCACCATGCGGCACAATTGATTGATAGTGCCGGGATGAAAGGAGTTTGTATTGGTGGTGCTTGTGTGTCAGAGAAGCATGCTAATTTTATTATTAATTGTGGTAATGCAAGTGCGCTGGATATTGAGCTATTAATGCACAAAATTCAGCAAAGGGTTGAGCAGGTGCATGGTATATGCCTGATGCCCGAGGTGCATGTGGTGGGTGATTCATGCAGTTGATGGCACAGGATATTGATCGCGCTGGTAAGGTTGCCGTGTTGATGGGTGGGCGTTCAGCGGAGCGTGACATCTCATTAAAGAGTGGGCAGGCGGTGCTCGATGCGTTGTTGCGTTTAAAGGTGGATGCGCATGCTATTGATAGTGCTGATCAGGGTTTTGTGCAGACCCTGGTGGGTGAAGCGTTTACACGGGTCTTTATTGCCCTGCATGGGCGTGGTGGTGAGGATGGCGTTATACAGGGTTTGCTGGAGACATTAGGTCTCCCTTATACCGGTAGCCATGTGCTGGCCTCAGCGCTGGCAATGGATAAAGTCCGTAGCAAACAGGTATGGATGGCGGAAGGCCTGCCAACTCCGGAGTTTGTTCGTTTACAGCAAGGTGATGAGATTGATTCATCGGCCCTGGTGGATAATCTGGGGCTACCCCTCATCGTCAAGCCGGCACATGAAGGTTCCAGTATTGGTATGACCAAGGTCAATGATAAAGATGAACTGGAGACAGCTTGTTTATTGGCGTTTCGTTATGACCATGAAATCCTGTTGGAGTGCTGGGTTGAAGGCGATGAATATACTCTGGCGATTCTAGCGGGTGAGAATCTGCCATTGATTCGTTTGCTAACACCCCATGAGTTTTATGATTTTGATGCCAAGTATCTGTCGGACTCTACTGAGTATCAATGTCCTTGTGGTTTGCCGCCGCAACAGGAGCAGTTGTTAGTTGTTATCGCCCGACAGGCCTTTCAGGTGCTTGGTGCAGAGGGTTGGGGGCGGGTTGATTTTATGCTGGATAAACAGGCGCAGCCCTGGTTGATCGAGGTTAATACCGTGCCTGGCTTGACCGATCATAGTCTGGTACCGATGGCGGCATGTCAGACCGGTATGGGGTTTGATGAGCTGGTGTGGAAAATTTTATTGAGCGCTATGGATAAC
Source organism: Gammaproteobacteria bacterium (assembly GCA_013151035.1). Lineage (NCBI taxonomy): Bacteria > Pseudomonadati > Pseudomonadota > Gammaproteobacteria > Gammaproteobacteria bacterium. The sequence goes on along the minus strand of JAADJB010000023.1, from coordinate 58,112 downwards.
GCGATAGAGAGGGTGAACTGATCATGGCTAAAAAAAAGAAGCAGGGTCAGGCAAAAAGAAACAGTGGGAAGAGCGGTTTTGTTATGCCGCTGTCATTGCGCTATTTATCCTGGTCATTACTAGTGTCGATGGTTGGCGGGGTTTTTGTCTGGGGCTGGATTGCCTTGCATGATCCTGAATTGTTGCCGTTGCAGGATGTGCAAGTGGCAGGTGATTTTTTATGGCTGGATACAACGGATATTGATGCGGTTGTGCGTCCTCATCTGGGTGATAGCTTCTTTTCGGTGGATGTTGATTCCTTGAAAGAACGGATTGAGGCGTTGCCCTGGGTTGCTCGTGTATCGGTGCGACGTATCTGGCCTGATAGCCTGTTGATTCAGGTGCAGGAACATCATGCCCTGGCGCGCTGGGGTGCCGATGGTCTGGTCAGTGATCAAGGTGTGTTGTTTTATCCTCAAGGATTATTACCGGATAACTTGCCTGTGCTGGAGGGGCCGGATGGGCAATTGAAACTGGTGTTGAAGCAGTATCAGGCTATGCAAAAAATAATTGCTGGTATGGACCGGAAGATTGTGAGTTTGGTATTGGATAAACGTCGTGCCTGGGATTTGTGGATGGATAGTGGTGTTGAATTAAGGTTGGGGCGTAAGGATGTTTATCAACAGTTGTTGCGTTTTGTAGAAGTGTACCCCCAGGTGTTTTCCGGGCAACGATATGGCCGGCATGTTGTGGATATGCGTTATAGCAATGGTTTTTCTGTACGTTGGGATAATCGGAGTTTACAGGCGGCTAATGGTCGTCAGCAGGAGAGATTATAAATGTCAAAAAAGACTGAGAAAGACATGATTGTTGGTCTCGATATTGGCACCTCCAAGATTGTAGCAATTGTCGGTGAGATTACTGTTGATGGTGATGTTGAAATTATTGGTATTGGTTCACACAAGTCACAGGGTTTGAAGAAAGGTGTGGTGATTAATATTGAATCGACCGTGAAGTCTATTCAGCGCGCTGTTGAGGAGGCTGAATTGATGGCGGGGTGTCAGATTAATTCGGTTTATGCCGGGATTGCCGGTAGCCATATTCGTAGTTTGAATTCACACGGCATTGTCGCGATACGCGATAAAGAGGTGATGCAGGGTGATGTTGAGCGTGTCATTGATGCTGCGCGTGCCGTTGCTATCCCCGCTGACCAACGTGTTCTTCATATCTTGCCGCAGGAATATATTATTGATCGTCAGGAAGGTATTCGTGAGCCCATTGGTATGTCGGGTGTACGTATGGAAGCAAAGGTACACCTGGTGACTGGTGCCGTGAGTGCCGCCCAGAATATTATTAAATGTGTGCGTCGTTGTGGTCTGGAGGTTGATGACATCATTCTAGAACAGTTGGCCTCCAGTTATTCAGTATTAACCGAGGATGAAAAAGATCTCGGTGTGTGTCTGGTGGACATCGGTGGTGGTACGACTGATATTGCTGTGTTCACAGGAGGGTCTATTCGTCATACCGCTGTTATTCCGGTGGCGGGTGATCAGGTGACGAATGATATTGCTGTGGCATTGAGGACACCAACGCAGTTTGCGGAAGAGATCAAGATTAAATATTCCTGTGTGTTATCGCAGTTGGCCGGAGGCGATGAAACGATTGAAGTGCCCGGTGTGGGTGACAGGCCTGCGCGTCGGCTGGCTCGCCAAACCCTGGTTGAGGTGGTGGGGCCACGCTATGAAGAATTGATGATATTGATTCAGTCTGAATTGAGGCGTAGTGGTTTTGAGGATTTGGTGGCTGCCGGTATCGTGCTGACCGGGGGTAGTTCGAAGATTGAGGGTTTGATTGATCTGGCAGAAGAGATATTTCATATGCCAGTACGTCTTGGTGTGCCGCAGGATGTTAGTGGGCTGGTTGAGGTGGTGCGTAACCCGATTTATGCAACGGGTGTTGGTTTATTGAAGTACGGATTGGAACATTGTAATAAACCTCCGGTGGGGGGTGGTTTTGGTACCGGAATCAAGGGGGTTCTGGAGAGAATGAAGAGTTGGTTTCAGGGTAATTTTTAATTTGAATACGGTTGTTTGATAATGCCTGGAGGGGTTGTTATGTACGAGTTAGTCGATAGTTATAGTCAGGGTGCAGTGATTAAGGTGATCGGTGTTGGTGGTGGTGGCGGTAATGCTGTTCAACACATGGTTAATGCTAATGTGGAGGCCGTAGAGTTTGTTTGTGCGAATACTGATGCACAGGCAATGATGGATATTAGTGATGGTGTTTGTTTGCAATTAGGGACGGATATTACCAAGGGGCTTGGTGCGGGTGCTGATCCAGAGGTTGGTCGTAAGGCGGCAATGGAAGACAGAGATCGTCTGGAAGAGGTGATCCGTGGTGCTGATATGTTGTTTATTACTGCCGGCATGGGTGGTGGTACCGGGACGGGTGCTGCACCTGTTGTTGCCCAGGTGGCAAAAGAGCTTGGTATCCTGACGGTTGCTGTTGTGACCAAACCCTTTGGTTTTGAGGGTGATAAACGGATGAAGGTGGCTGAGGCAGGTATTGCTGAGCTGAGTCAGCATGTGGATTCGCTGATCACGATACCGAATGAAAATCTGCTGGATGTGTTGCCGGAGGATGTCGGTTTAATGGAAGCATTTGGTGAGGCTAATGATGTCTTGTTGGGTGCCGTGCAAGGTATTGCTGATTTAATTACCCGTCCAGGTGAAATGAATGTCGATTTTGCTGATGTGCGCACAGTGATGTCAGAGATGGGTATGGCTATGATGGGTTCGGGTTCGGCTACAGGCGCTGATCGTGCTAGAGAAGCTGCTGAGGCGGCGGTGGCCAGTCCGCTACTGGAGAATGTAAATCTGACGGGTGCGCGTGGCATCCTGGTTAATGTGACCGCGTCGAATCTAGGGCTGCGTGAATTTTCTACAGTGGGTGATACCATTAAGAGCTTTGCCTCTCCTAATGCAAACATTGTGATTGGTACCGCCATTGATCCTGAACTGGGGGATGAGGTTCGTGTGACCGTTGTGGCAACGGGGCTGGGTGGGGATGTGCAGAAGCAACAGGAAGAAGCGCCGGTTATTGCGATGGTTAAACCAGCAGCAGTGGATGCTGCAACGGATTACGATATCCCTACTATGATTCGTAAAAATCCGACCAAAATGGAAGAACCTCGAGTGATGAAGAAGGAAGATTTTGATTATCTGGATGTTCCTGCCTTTTTGCGCCGTCAGGCAGATTAAGTTTAACAGGGTTTTGTTGGGTTGATGGTTGGTTGTGTAGGTTGGGTTAGCGATTTATCGCGTAACCCAACAGGGTCGCTTCTTACCCTGATTAATGGTAGAATTCGCGCCATTGTTTGGCTTTAGCCAATGATTTCCAGATGGTTTTACAAAGAGATTACCCATAGTATGATTTGTCAGCGTACCCTGAAGAACATTATTCGCGCTACCGGTGTGGGTTTACACACGGGTGAGAAGATATATATGACACTGCGTCCAGCGGCGGTTGATACAGGGATTGTCTTTCGCCGCACGGATCTGGATGAACCAGTGGAGATTCGGGCGCGGACCGAAAACGTGGGTGATACACGTCTGTCGACAGCTATTGTGAATGGTGATGTACAAATTTCTACCGTTGAACATCTGTTATCCGCCTGTGCCGGGCTGGGTATTGATAATGCCTATATTGATCTAAGTGCCCCTGAGGTGCCTATTATGGATGGCAGTGCCGGGCCCTTTGTCTTTCTGATACAGTCAGCTGGAATCGAGGAACAAAAGGCAGCGAAACGTTTTATCCGTATCAAGCAAGAGATCAAAGTGAGTGATGGCGACAAATGGGCCTGTTTCAGACCCTTTGAAGGTTTTAAGGTCGGCTTTACGATTGATTTCGATCACCCTGTTTTCAAGGGACGTGGGCAGTGTGCTGAAGTTGATTTTTCGACGACCTCCTTTGTACGTGAAGTGAGTCGTGCTCGCACCTTTGGTTTTATGAATGATATTGAACAGTTACGCGAACGCAAGTTGGCCTTGGGTGGGAGTCTGGATAATGCCGTCGTGCTTGATGACTACCGTATCCTGAATGAGGATGGCTTGCGTTATAGTGATGAGTTTGTGAAACACAAGATTTTGGATGCAATTGGCGATCTTTATTTGCTGGGCCATAGTCTGATTGGTTCATTTCATGGTTATAAATCGGGTCATACACTGAATAACAAGTTATTGAATGCCTTGTTGTGTCAGCAGGATGCCTGGGAATCAGTGACCTTTGAAGATGATGAATTGGCACCGATCTCGTTTGTTCAACCGGTCGCAGCGATGTAGAGGGTTAATGTCTGTCAGGAATGAGGGGAGAGGCGTGATAGTTTTAATAATGCCTCAGCGAGTTCCGGGTCTTGAATAGAATTTGCGGTTTTTTTCAGTAATTCAGCGTTTTCCTTTGATAGGGTTGTGGCCTGTCGGGTTGGTTTTTGGGGTTCTTTGGCTTGTGGACGGATTTTTACCTGAATCTTGTTGATCGGTGCACGATAACGCTTTTTCATGTGCTGGATAATCTGTGGTGTCAGGTAGCGTAAGCGTGTTGCCCATGCTGCGGAGTTGGTGATGATAACCAGTAATTTATCGTGCAGTATGCCTGCCTGACAATGTTGATGCATGGCAAACGGGATGATTTCATGCAGTAGATCAGTGAGATTGTCTGACTGTTTTATCTGTCGTTGTAATTGTTTGAGTTGGGGATAACGCCCATTTTTAATGAGTTGCTGGATACGAATAGGGTGTTTACTGGGCATAGTGGTTGTTTTATCGTCTTTTTTGCAGAATTTTAGAGATAAGTTGCTTGATTTCTAATATAATTTCGCTACGAATGCGTCGTCGTTAACTGTCGCCTGATTTGAGTATTAAACCAGTCTATGATCGATATCATACTCTTTAGCAAGGTTAAGGGAAGACCTGGAAGTATCAATCTTTCTGAATCACGCCCCTTCCTGTTAATGGTTAGTCTTATTGCTTTGGTATTCACGCTATTATTTGTCTCTGGTTATTATCTGGGGCAGCGCGTCGCTGAGGAACAGCCTCTTATTACGGTTAATGACTGGCAGTCCTTGCTCAATGCGCAGCAACAGGAATTGGCGCAGATGGAGCATGTTTCACAGATTAATCTGGATGCATTGGCATTACGTCTGGGGCAAATACAGGCACAGATGGTGAGAATGAATGCCTTTGGTCAGCATCTCACTGAGATTGCCCAGCTGGATTATGGGGAATTTAATTTTGCCGAGATGCCCGCAGTGGGTGGTGCTAATACCGCTGAATATCTGCAGGCCATATCAATTGAGGATTTTATTGTCACCATGCGTGAGTTATCGCTACAGATGGATGATCGTCAACAGCAGTTATTGGTGCTAGAGGCAATGATTCTTAACCAGAATTTAGTGGATCAGGGGATGCCTAGCGGTAGGCCGATTAATAAAGGCTGGTTATCTTCTCGTTTTGGTCAACGCACCGATCCTTTCAGTGGTCGTCAGGCAATACACAAGGGCGTTGATTACGCGGGTAAGATGGGGAGTGATATTATTACGGTAGCGGCTGGTGTGGTGACCTGGTCTGGTCAACGTTCAGGTTACGGTAATATGGTTGAGGTGAATCATGGTAATGGCTATGTAACACGTTACGCTCATAATCAAAAGAATTTGGTCGTTATTGGTGATACAGTCAAGAAAGGTCAGTGTGTGGCATTGATGGGGTCAAGTGGTCGTTCGACCGGGCCCCATGTTCATTTTGAAGTGTTAAAGAATGGCAAGACAGTCGATCCTGTGCGTTATGTTAATAGTGCGCGCGGGTAGTGGCAGGCTTGCAGTTATAATCACAATTATTCGGTATTATTCATGCTTGGTAAATTAATAAAAAAGATATTTGGTAGTCGTAATGATCGTCTGATTAAAAAGATGATGCTGACGGTCGATAAGATTAATGCGTTGGAAGAAGGCATTGCTGCTTTAAGTGACGAGGCATTAAAGGGGAAAACGGATGATTTTCGTTCTCGTCTGGAATCAGGGGAAGAGTTGGATATACTTCTACCAGAGGTCTTTGCTGTTGTGCGTGAGGCCAGTAAGCGCGTGTTGGATATGCGTCATTTTGATGTGCAGCTGATTGGTGGTATGGCCCTGCATCAAGGCAAGATAGCCGAGATGAAGACGGGAGAAGGCAAGACCCTGGTGGCGACATTGGCTGTTTATTTGAATGCCTTGCCGGGGCATGGTGTTCATGTGGTTACCGTTAATGATTATTTGGCGAGTCGTGATGCCGAGTGGATGGGGCGTTTATACGATTTCCTTGGGCTGAAAACGGGCGTTATTGTTGCGGGTCAGGATGCTACTGAGAAACAGGCGGCCTATGCCTGTGATATTGTCTATGGCACCAATAATGAATTTGGTTTTGATTATCTGCGTGACAATATGGCCTTTCGACTGGAAGACAAGATGCAAAGAGATTTGCACTTTGCTGTTGTTGATGAGGTTGATTCCATCCTGATTGATGAGGCGCGCACGCCACTGGTTATCTCCGGGCCGGCCGATGATGCGGGTGATTTGTATACGCAGGTTAATCAGTTGGTTCCTGCGTTGACTCGACAGGAAAAGCGAGAAGAAAAAGCGGAGGGAGAAGATGAATATGGAGCCGGAGATTATAACGTCGATGAAGAACATAAGCAGATTCATCTCAGTGAAGATGGTCATCAACATGTAGAAGATTTGTTGATGGATGAAGGACTTCTTGGTGAAGGTGAAAGTCTGTACGATGCGACTAATCTGGGTTTAATGCATCATGTGATGGCCTCTCTGCGTGCCCATGTGTTATTTCATAAAGATGTAGATTATATTGTTCAGGATCAGCAAATTGTGATTGTTGATGAGTTTACTGGGCGCACGATGCCGGGTCGACGCTGGTCAGAGGGGCTGCATCAAGCACTTGAGGCTAAAGAAGGTTTGCAGATCCAGAGTGAAAACCAAACGCTGGCTTCAATCACCTTCCAGAATTATTTCCGCCTGTATAAAAAATTATCAGGTATGACCGGTACGGCTGATACTGAAGCCTATGAGTTTCAACAAATCTATGGTCTAGAAGTGTTGGTGATTCCTACTCATCAGGGTATGAATCGTACTGACCACGGGGATCTGGTATACCTGACGACCGAGGAAAAGTTCCAGGCGATCAAGGATGATGTTAAGGATTGTCAGCAGCGGGGGCAGCCTGTGCTGGTTGGTACAGCATCTATTGAAACATCAGAGTTACTCTCCGGTTTGTTGCAGAAAGATGGCGTTAAACATGAGGTGTTGAATGCCAAACAACATGAAAGAGAGGCGCATATTGTTGCCCAGGCCGGTGCGCCTGGTGCGATAACCATTGCGACCAATATGGCTGGTCGAGGTACGGATATCGTGTTGGGTGGTAGCCTGGATGAGGAGCTGAAGGGTGCTGGTGAAATATCTGCTGAACAGGAAAGTGCCATAAGGGATGCCTGGCAGCAACGGCATAATCTGGTGCTGGAAAAAGGCGGGTTGCATATTATCGGTACCGAGCGCCATGAATCAAGACGGGTTGATAATCAGTTAAGAGGGCGTTCAGGTCGACAGGGTGACGTTGGATCCAGTCGCTTTTATCTTTCCTTAAACGATAATTTAATGCGCATCTTTGCCTCTGACAGGATGTCCGGGTTAATGCAGAAACTGGGCATGGAAGAGGGTGAGGCTATTGAACATCCATGGGTCACCAAGGCCATTGAGAATGCACAACGTAAGGTTGAGGCACAGAATTTTGGTATCCGTAAAAGTCTGTTGGAGTTTGATGATGTCGCGAATGATCAGCGTCGAGTGGTCTATACCCGCCGTAATGAGTTAATGGCAGCTGATGATGTCTCTGATGTCGTGGATGTTATGCGGACAGATGTACTTACCCATTTGATTAATAACTTTATTCCCCCGGGTAGTCTGGATGAGATGTGGGATGTTGCAGGCCTGGAACAGGCGATTGAACAGGACTTTGCCCAGCCCATGCCGATTCAGCAGTGGCTGGATGAGGATGATAATCTGCATGAAGAGACCTTGCGTAACAAGATACTGGATGAGGTGGTCAATGCCTATAAGGATAAAGAGACACAGGCGGGCAGTGATGTCGTGCGCCATTTTGAAAAGTCGGTGATGTTGCAAGTGCTGGATGGTAGCTGGAAGGAACACCTGGCAGCAATGGATTATCTACGCCAGGGTATTCATTTGCGTAGTTATGCACAGAAAAATCCCAAGCAGGAATATAAGAAGGAATCATTTGAAATGTTCACCGATCTGCTTGAACGTATCAAGCATGAGGTGGTGGGAATTATCTCCAAGGTGCAGGTGCGTGCAGAGGAAGATGTGCAGGCAATGGAGCAACGCAGGACGAAACAGACCCCTATGAGTTTTCGGCATGCTGATTTTAATAATCCGGAGACGACAAAGATTCACGATCCTGACGCTGAAGATGCCGAAGATACGGGGGATCATTCTCCCTTTGTGCGACAAAATAAAAAGGTTGGAAGAAATCACCCTTGTCCTTGTGGTTCGGGTAAGAAATATAAGCAGTGTCATGGTAAGTTGAGTTAACTTTTTAATCCGAGGCATGAATCGCTCTTCTCTATCAGAGACACGCCGTGAATACATCCGTGTAGGCTCGATGCCCGCATCCCTGCGGGCAACGGTCTCTGCCAGAGAAGAGCGATCCCTGCCTCCTGAGTTAACGGGGCAGTAGTGAGGTAGCATTGAAATTATTACCAGTTAAGGGTATTCGTCTGGGTACGGTTGAGGCCGGGATTCGTTATGCGGATCAGCGTGATCTGGTGGTGATTGAGATTGCCAAGGGTGCGCACTGCGCTGCGGTTTTTACTCGTAACGTCTTTTGTGCAGCCCCGGTTCAGTTGGCGAGGGCACATCTTCAGCAAACGCTGCCTCGTTATCTTTTGGTTAATACGGGTAATGCCAATGCCGGAACCGGTGATCAGGGTTTATTGAATGCTGAAAAATCCTGTGAGGTGCTGGCGCAGCTAGTGACTTGTACAACACAGCAGGTGTTGCCCTTTTCAACCGGGGTGATTGGTGAACAATTACCCATATCCAGGCTTGAAGCCGGTATTCAGCCTGCTCTGAATGCCCTGGATGTTGATGGCTGGGAGGCAGCGGCACACGGTATTTTAACCACTGATACTGTTGCCAAAGCCTGTTCCCGGCAGATGCAGGTCAATGGTAGAAGCATTACCTTGACAGGTATCGCCAAGGGTTCCGGCATGATTCGCCCTGATATGGCGACCATGCTGTCTTTCATTGCGACGGATGCTGATATCGAGATTAATCTGTTACAAGATGCCCTGCATGCGGCGGTTGATCAATCGTTTAACCGGATTACGGTGGATGGTGATACCTCTACTAATGACTCTTGTGTGTTGATGGCGACCGGGTGTTCAGGTGTGGGTCTCGTTGCTGGCGATGCGGCATGGGGTGATTTTTGTCGGCTACTGGTTGAACTTTGTGTGGAATTGGCACAGGCCATTGTTCGTGATGGTGAGGGCGCGACCAAGTTTGTTACAGTGACGGTTGCGGGCGGTGCCGATAGTGCAGAATGTTTGGCGGTGGCGGATGCCATTGCCCACTCACCCCTGGTAAAGACGGCGCTGTTTGCCAGTGATCCGAACTGGGGTCGTATTCTTGCCGCGGTGGGTCGAGCGGATGTTGATGGCTTGGATATTGCTACTGTCGATCTTTACCTGGGTAATGTTCGCATTATACGCGGAGGTGATCCTGATCCGGATTATAGCGAGGAGCAGGGTCAACACGTTATGTCACAGAATGAGATTACTATCCGGGTAGAATTGGGTCGGGGTGAGGTTGAAGAATCCATGTGGACCTGTGATTTCTCATATGATTATGTACGCATCAACGCAGAATATCGATCCTGATTGCTTGCGTGTAGCCGTTGCGGTTATTCGTGATAAGAGGGCTCGGGTCTTAATTGCAAAGCGTCCTGATAATGTTGATCAGGGTGATTTGTGGGAGTTTCCCGGAGGGAAGTTGGAGTCAGGTGAGTCGTCTTATCAGGCTCTATTGCGTGAGATAAAAGAAGAGCTTGATCTTGAGGTGGTTGCGGCTCATCCCTTGATTCAGATTCCTTATTGTTATCCCGACCGCAAGGTCTTGCTTGATGTCTGGCTGGTGGATGAATTTCAGGGTGTGATGCATGCCTGTGAAGGTCAGCCTGTGCAATGGGTGTCGCAGGATTTATTGGCTGAATATTCATTTCCACAGGCTAACCGAGCGATTATTCATGCCATTAGATTGTCAGATCGTTATCTGATTACCCCGGATTCAACACCTTATAGTCAACCGATGTTTCTGGATGATTTGCGTATTAGTCTGGAAGCGGGTGTGCGTCTGGTGCAATATCGTGATCCGCTACTTTCAGCAAAAGATTATCAGGATTATGCTGGCCCTGTTGTTCAGTTGTGTCAGGAATATGGTGCAGATATATTATTGAATGCCGATGCAGCAATGGTTTCTGCCTGTGGTGCGCAAGGAGTTCATCTGAATGGGGATCGCTTGTGGTCATTATCAGAAAGACCTCTGGGCGAGGCGCAATGGGTTGCAGCCTCCTGTCATACGCGAGATGATTTATTACAGGCGGCTCGTATTGGTGTGGATTTTGTCGTCTTGTCTCCAGTCAAGGTAACACAGAGTCATCCCCATGCTGTGCCTATCGGGATGGCTGCTTTGGCAGGGTTGATTCGTGATGTCGGATTTCCGGTCTATGCCCTGGGAGGGATGTTGCCTGTCGATCTAGGTGAGGTCAGGGCTTGTGGTGCACAAGGTATTGCCGCGATAACAGGTTTGTATGGGGTTTCCGGGTATAAAGCATGTCAATAAATAACAATAAGTTTAGTGATATTGCCCGTGACATGATGAGTGGTGTCGTGCAGATCCATGTTGAAGGTAATATAGAAGAAGATATTCAATCGGTATTGAACCCTGCCATCAGGATACCCGGAACCTGGTCAGGCTCAGGCTTTTTCGTTAAGTATGGTGATCTTGAAGGTTATATCGTCACTAATGCTCATGTGGCCAGGAATGCGGTAAAGATTGAAATAAGTTCAATGCTTACAAGTGAAGAAAGATTTAAAGCAGAGCTTGTTGGGCTGGTGAAAAAACTTGATCCTGATGTGGCTTTACTTAAGCTCACCGTGAAGGAATTACTTCGTTTTAAAAAGCTTGCGCTGAGGAATATTGAGTACCTTCAACTGAGGGAAGGATCAAGCCCATCACGCGGTGAAAAAATAAAGGCAATTGGATACCCTATGGGCATGGTCGAGCCCAATATTACCGGGGGTGAAATAACCAACTTTGTATCAGGTTCAGAATATACAACAGAAAGATTTGTAACGAATGCCGCTATCAATCCAGGTAATTCGGGTGGGCCAAGTATTGATGAAGATGGCAATGTGGTTGGTTTGAATACCTCGGTCATCATTGATGCGGACAATATTGGTTTTATAACGCCGGCAGGATTTGTAAAAATTATTATTGATAACTTGTTGCAGCATAATGAACCTCAATTTTCCGGGTTCGGTGGTATGTTGCAAAAAAATACAGAAAACTTTAACGCTCTGTTAAAACAATCAGTAGCAAAAGGTGTAATCGTTGCCAGTATCAAACCATGTGGTTTTCTTGAAGCGGCAAAGATGAAGAAGCGTGATGTTATTTTGTCTGTTAATGGTGTGGAGTTTGATCGTCATGGTATTGTTATTGGTAAAGAAGGTTCTTTTAGACATAAAAATATATACGATGTAATAAAACTGATACCCATAGGTCAATCTGTTGAGATGGCTTATCTTAGAGAGGGTGAGTTACATACAGTGCAAGCTATTGCTATGCGTAACCCTGAGAGAAGTGTCGTCTCTAACCCCATTATTGATGAGAGAAAATACCTTGAGATTTTTGGTATGGTTATCCAGGAATTAAGTATAGACATTATCGAGGCAATGCGTGAAGTGGATGCCAACGCACAGATTGATATGTTACAAACTATTGAGCAGGAAAGGCCAACGTTGGTGGTTACACACATACATCAGGGTACACAGGCAGATGAAATGGAATGGTTCGCAGGTGAATTGATTGTGAAGGCAAATGAGAAAGAGGTTCATACTCTGAGCGAGTTGCAGGTGATATTTGATGACAATATGGATGGTGCAATAGTGTTGGAGTGTCGTAATGGCCGGATTGGCTGTTTTCGCGTTGTGTCCCCTATATGATACAGCAAGAAATCTCGAAACTGATGTCTTGATCTGCCTTGCAGGGTCTTTCCTGTGGTGATATCTGTTGAAGAAAACGTACGCTGAAACGATGGCGTCCGCCGCTGATCTCGGCAAAGAAGGGGGAGTCTGTGGGTAATGCAACTCTTACCATCTGACATGGGCTGTTGGCATCAAGATTTTTTTGCCAGAAGCCTTTTTTGGCAAGTTCACTGGTGAATAGATTGCTGTCCCGGGTAAGTCGTAGAATCAGTTTTATTGATTGCGCAATGGCATCAAAGTGAGATAGCCAGGATGCAATATCATGGAGTCGTTTCTCTGCTGGTTGTTGTAACCAGAAATGGTAGGTGGGCAGATCAAAATCACAACTGCCACCGGGTATGCTATTGCGTTGCTGAATGTTGTTTATGAGTTCGTGGTCTTTTAATGGTGCAATGAGTTGTCCACCCAGATTGTGCAGTTGGTCAATTAGTGTATCCATCTCGTCAAGGATGAGAGCGAGTTGCTGACGATCAACCTGTGGGTTTTTTTCCAATCGGGCAAGATTGACGGTGTGTCGATCCAGTTCTTTCATTACTTCGGTTTTGAGGTCGCTACGGGTAAAGATATCCAGTATTTCAAGAAACCCCGAGAGTGCAGCGCGACTGTCCCAGGCATTATTACCGGATAGGTGATAACGGACTTGCTGGAACAGTGCCTCTAGTCGTAAAAAGGCGCGTATACGTTCGTTTAGAGGCTGTTCATAGATAATTTTGTGTTGAGCTGTTTGTGGTGATTCGGCCACAGGAGAGTCTTCCGGTATGTTGCTGGCAGCATTTTTCATTACTAAGGAACCCCTGATCAATTATATGTTATGCCTGGCTTACAGGTCTGTTCGTGATCAAGGCATGGTTTTGAAGCCATGCCTGGGTCTGGTAAAAAATCATAACGCCGAGCACGGACAGACCTGTAAGCCCCTACGGGCGCGGTCTGAAGCGCACATTTGCTACGTTACAACTCTCGCCAAGGACTCAGGCCATTAGCTTCGAATTGCGCCTTGCAACTGCACTCTTCAGGTCACGCAGTCACAATATATAATTGATCAGAGGTTCCTTAATGATTATTCCTCAATTCCCCCTGCCCCCGCACGGGAACAAGCATAGACTTTATGCGTGTTTTCTATGCTTGTCCAGTATTATCTAGCTCTGGCGAGGTCTCGATATTTATTATCAAGTATCTCTACCTGTTGATATAGATGCTCCAGGTTAGCATCATTATAAATAATGTCATCGGCTTTGCTGATGCGCTCCTGGCGTGTCGTCTGGCTGTCGATAATCGCCTGTATACTGGCAGTAGAAGTCTTGTCGCGTTGACTGGCTCGTTGTCGTTGGTTCTGTTCCGGAGTATCAATAACCAGTATGCGATCAATGAGGTCAGTAAATCCGGTTTCAAATAATAAAGGAATAACAAGGATGCAATAAGGGTCGTGCAGGCGTGCCAGTTGTTCGCTCATACCTTGGTGGATCAGGGGATGTAGAATAGCCTCAAGTTGTTGGCGCTTGTTATTATCTGCGAATATCAATGTGCGTAATCGGCTACGATCCAGTGTGCCATTACTGTGGATATATTCTTTCCCAAAACATTGGCTGATACGGGTTAGTGTCGTCTGTCCTGCCTGAGTTAGTTGATGGGCAATTTCATCGGCATCAATGATGGGTGTATTGAATGAAGCAAATAATCGGGCTGCTTCACTTTTTCCGCTAGCGATACCCCCCGTGAGACCAATGCGCAGCATCAGTAAGCAAGTCCAGCCCAGTTAAGGTAGGCACTGGTGATTGCATCCCCTTGAAATAATGCAATGATACCTGCGCCAGCCAGGTAAGGGCCAAAAGGAATGGGGATCTGACGGTCACGACCAAGGATCAGGATCATAGCAATACCAACAACAGCACCGACCAGGGAGGATAACAGGATAATAGTAGGAAGGAGTTTCCATCCCATCCAGGCACCGAGTACGGCGAGTAGTTTGAAGTCACCATAACCCATCCCCTCTTTGCCTGTTAGCAGACGGAACAGGTGGAAGATGCCCCACAGTGAGAGATAACCCAATACTGCCCCGAGTATGCTGTCTTGCAGGCTGATATAGATGCTATGGTAATTGAACAGTATGCCAATCCAGAGTAACGGCAGGGTGATGACATCGGGCAGGATCTGATGATCAATATCAATCATGGTGAGTGAGATCAGTGACCAGAATAACAACAGAGTACCTAGTAGTGCCCAGCTAAAACCAAAGTGCCAGGCAAGCAAGCCGGATAATAGGCCTGTGATGGCCTCAATGATCGGGTAGCGCGGTGAAATAGCTTGTTTGCAGTTTGCGCATTGACCACGGAGTAACAGATAACTCAATATCGGTATGTTCTGTAGTGCGGTAATTTCATGCTTACAGTGGGGGCAATGAGAGCCAGGCCAGAGTAAGCTAATCGCCTTGGGTGGTTCTTCGTTATGTTCCGGATTTAGCAGAACCTTGCACTGGTGTGTCCATTCCTGGTTCAGCTTTTTGGGTAGTCGATAGATCACTACGTTGAGAAAGCTACCGACCATTAAACCCAGTATTAAGGTGCTGATGATGAGCAAGTTCTGGTTTTGTTGTAATAGTTCAATCAAAGCTTCCATAGTATTCTCTTTTATACCACTGAACCCATCTTGAATATGGGTAGATACATGGCGATGATCAAGCCACCAACAAGTACACCTAGTACCGCCATGATAATAGGTTCTAACAGGCTACTTAGACCATCAACAGCATCATCGACCTCTTGTTCATAGAAGTCAGCCACCTTGCCCAGCATGTGATCCAGGGAGCCGGATTCCTCACCAATGGCGACCATTTGAATAACCATGTTCGGAAAAACATCGGCACTGGTCATTGCCTCTTGTAGTTGTGTTCCGGTTGAGACCTCATCCTTCATGGCTAAAATAGCATTGGTATAAACTACGTTGCCGGTGGCGCCAGCCACATTTTGTAGTGCCTCAACCAATGGCACGCCAGCAGCAAACATGGTTGCCAGGGTGCGTGCGTAGCGCGCGATGCATGCCTTGTTCAATATCTCACCGACGATAGGTAAGTTTAATAGTAATCGGTCAACGCCTCGATTAAAGGCCTTGGATCGGCGGTTGGCCTGTGAGATACCATTCTTTATTGCCCAGAGTGTGCCGAGTACTGCCCACCACCATTCCTGCATCCATTCGGATAGTCGAATCACCATTTGTGTAAAGGCAGGAAGGTCGGCACCAAAGCCATTGAATAATTCTTCAAACTGGGGAACCACAAAAATCAGCAGGATAGCAGTAACAATAAAGGCAACGATCAGTACCGCTACCGGATAGAACAGAGCCTTTTTGATCTTGCTCTTTAAAAGTTCGGTTTTTTCCTTGTAGGTTGCAATCTTGTCCAACAGGGTATCAAGTACACCCGCCTGTTCACCTGCCTCAACCAGATTGCAAACTAGATCATCGAAGTATAAGGGGTGTTTGGACAAGGCCTCAGCCAGGTTGCTACCGCCTTCAACATCAGCCTTAACCTCCATGATGAGTTTTTGCATGCTGGCGTTGTCATGCCCACTGCCGATAATGTCAAAGGATTGAACCAGCGGTACCCCGGCGGCCATCATGGTTGCCAGTTGGCGAGTGAAGATAGAAATGTCCTTGGGTAATATCGGCTTTGGTGATCGTGCATTCGCAAAAAAATCCGATTTCTTCTTCACCTTGATTGGGGTAATGCCCTTGCGTCGCAGTTCGGCCTTGACCATAGCCGGGCTTTTGGCCTCAGTTATTCCCTTAACCTTCTTACCGGCCTTGTTGGTGCCTTCCCAGTTAAACTTACTTAGTGCCTTTTTTTTTGTTGCCAAAATTAGAAACCCTCTAATGAGTTGTATGTGACTGGATTAATCCTTGGTAACCCGATTGATTTCTTCAAGGCTGGTGACACCTTGTGCTACCTTGCGTAACCCGGATACACGTAGATCGGGGATGCCTTCCTTTTTAGCTTGATCAGCCAGCTCGATGGAATTGGCATCTTCCATAATCAGACGCTTCATCTCTTCAGAGATAGGCATAACCTGGTATATACCGACACGACCTTTATAGCCACCCTTGCATTGTTCGCACCCGACTGCTTTGTAGGCCTTCATGTTAGGGATGAGTTCTTCTTCAAAACCTTGGGCACGTAATTCATCTTCCGGGATATCATCCTGTTCTTTGCAGTTTTTACAGAGTCTGCGAGCCAGTCGTTGGGCAATAATTAAATTAACGGCGGTTGCCAGGTTATAGTTCGGGATACCCATATTAGTGAGACGTGTCAGTGTCTGCGGGGCATCATTGGTATGCAGGGTAGACAAAACCATGTGACCTGTTTGCGCCGCCTTGACGGCAATCTCGGCAGTTTCAGTATCACGAATCTCACCGACCATGATGATATCAGGATCTTGACGTAGAAAGGCGCGTAGGGCTGAGGCAAAGGTCAGGCCTGCCTTGGGGTTCATGTTGACCTGGTTAATGCCGGACAGGTTGATTTCAACAGGGTCTTCACAGGTGGAGATATTGCGATCTTCGGTGTTTAGAATGTTCAGGCCGGTATACAACGAAACCGTTTTACCACTACCCGTTGGTCCGGTCACCAGTAACATGCCGTAGGGTTTTTCCAGTGCCTCCATGAATAATTTCTTTTGCTCATCTTCGTAGCCAAGTGCATCAATACCCAATTTGGCACTGCTGGGATCCAGGATGCGTAATACGACTTTTTCACCAAACAGAGTGGGACAGGAATTGACACGAAAATCAATGGAACGGGTCTTGGATAGATGCATCTTGATGCGACCATCCTGTGGTAATCGACGTTCGGCAATATCCATGCGACTCATGACCTTGAGGCGGGCAACAATGCGTTTGGCCAGTGCCTGTGGCGGGTGAGTAATCTCGGAGAGTACACCATCCTGGCGAAAACGAACCCGAAAGTCTTTTTCATAGGGCTCAATGTGAATATCCGAGGCACCTTTATTGATGGCGTCCAGCAGGATCTTGTTTACAAAGCGAACAACGGGGGTGTCGTCGATACCGGATTCATCATCATCGTCTTCCTCTTCTTCGCCAGAGGTGATGTCAAGATTTTCCAGGTCATCATCCAGCAGGTCGGTCATGTTGGAATTCATGGATTCCATCATTGCTTCAATGACTGCCTGAAGCTTGTCTTCTTCTACCAGGATCGGTTCGGTAGTATTACCCGTGTGGAACTTGAACTCATCCAGTGCTTGCAGATTAGTGGGATCGGATACGGCAACAAACAGGCGTGAACCGCGTTTGAACAAGGGGATCGCATGATGCTGACGAATTAGTTTTTCATCGACCATGTTGGCGGCAGACGAATCGACATCAATACTATCAAGATCAAACAGGGGAATACCAAACTCCTGGCAGGCAGACCAGGCAATGGAATAACTATCGGTAAGCTTGTTCTCAATCAGGTAACGCACAAAAGGTTGACGTTTCTTGCTGGATTCTTCTTGCGCATGAGCGGCATCTTCGGGGCTCATTAGCTTATCAGTAACCAGCCGTTTAGCCAGACCACTCAGTGCGATATTTGTTTCTGTGCTAGCCATATGTATTAAGGTCTTTTCTCTGGATTTGTACGGGGACTTTCAACGGTTCAAATATAACCTGTTTAGCAGGGTATAAACAAGGATGTGTTGATTAATTATTTCATTACCTTTATTGAACCGGCATAAAAAAGACCCCTCCGAAGAGGGGCCTTTTTGTGGTCTTGTTTAAGACCAGGTGGATCTTTTAGCAGTAACCAGCCGCTGAACAGGTACCTGTGATAGTCCAGTCGATGCCGCCTGCAGCAACAGCAGGTGTCATAATGTAGGTGTAACCACCCGCAGCTGAAACAGCTGTCGACGTGATCGCACCAGCACCTGAAACAGCGATAGAGGCAACATTACCACGATTGGTTGTGATTGCAGCCGGAACACCATTAGAGCCGGTGCCACAGTTTGCGACGGTGCCACCAATGGCAACACCCTGATCCTGTATACAGAGTTCAACCGCTAGTTTGTAACCACCGGTCATGGATTTTACTTCGGAGAAGCGTGCTTTCTTGGTGTAGTCCTGATAGGAAGGGATAGCGATTGCGGCCAGAATACCGATAATGGCAACAACGATCATTAATTCAATAAGGGTGAAACCTTTCTGTTGAGTGGGCATTTGCATTTGCATGGTAAATCTCCTTGAGAGTATGTAAGTAATGTATTTAAATCTGTTTTAAAAATCCGTTTTAAAAGCAACATCCTGTTGTTATGAATTACTAAAGCATGATGCGTGCCAGTTTTTTGTGAGTTGGGGTTGTAGCGGCTGTTTTTTTCTAAATATATATTTAATGTTGTTTTTAATCATGTGGTTATATATTTATTATTTTATTTTAATAATATTGAATATGGTTTTTTAGTGCTGGTTTTGGTGAAGAGACAAAAAAGGTCAGTGTTTGTTTATGCTGTAAAGGGTCAGAATGTGACCATTTGCGTCACATGGGCTCAAAGGGTTTCTCCGGATTTAATCCAGTTCCAGCTTTTTGAGCTTATAGCGTAGGGCACGAAAGCTGACTCCCAATAGTTTGGCGGCGGCTGTCTTGTTATGACGGGTTTTCTCCAGCGCGTTGAGGATCACTTCTTTTTCTACGTTTTCCAGATAATCTTCTAGTGGTATCGAACCCGGTTCGAGGCTGTCGGTGGCCGGGGGATTAATGCTTTGCCGAGGGGGTTCTCCGCTGGTGCTGGTTGGTAAGCCAAGGATATCCTGACTGATCTGCTCACTTTCACACAGGGTGGTGGCACGTTCCAGGATGTTTTCCAGCTCCCTGACATTGCCGGGGAAGTGGTAGCTGTTAAGGGCACTAATAGCCTGTTTGCTCAATGTGGGTAGGCGGGTAGTCAGACGCTGCCCCATTTTTTCGAGTATGTGTTGAGCTAATATCGGGATATCCTCATATCGATCTCGTAGGCTGGGTACCTTGAGTTCGATGACATTAAGTCGATAATATAGATCCTGGCGGAAGCTACCTTCTTCAACCAGTTGTGCCAGGTTCTTGTGAGTCGCCGAGAGGATACGGATGTCTACACTGGTTTCGGTATTACTACCGACGGCACGAATGCGGCGTTCCTGTATTGCCCGTAGTAGCTTTACCTGCATGTGTAATGGTAGTTCAGCGACTTCATCAAGAAACAGGGTGCCACCATCGGCAACCTGAAACAGGCCGTCCTTATCGGCAATGGCGCCACTAAAACTGCCTTTTTTATGGCCAAAGAGTTCACTTTCCATTAAATCAGTAGGGATGGCACCACAGTTAACGGGGATAAAGTTTTTCTTTGCACGAGGGCCTTTATCATGGATCAGGTGGGCAACCAGTTCTTTGCCGGTACCGGATTCACCACTAATATATACTGGAGCCTGACTACGAGCCAGTTTAGTGATAGTTGCTCTGATTTCCTGCATAACCCTGGAGTCACCAATCAGGGTGTCACGGCTACGGCGATCAGGCTGTTCTCCCTGATTCGGGTTGGACAGGCATAGGGCAGAGTTGACCATATTCCTGAGTGCCTGTAGATCGACCGGTTTAGAGACAAAATCAAAGGCCCCTGATTTTAGTGCTTGCACAGCACTCTCGGCACTACCATGAGCGGTAATCACTGCAATTGGAATATCAATGCCCTGTTCCTGTATATGGTGTACAAATTCCAGACCGTCGCCATCGGGCAGACACATATCCGTTAGGCACAGGTCAAAATCCTGTTCCTTTAGCAGGGTATAGGCATGTTTAAGATCTGCGGCAGCACGGGTATCAATATTCATGCGGCCAAGGGTTATCTCTAACAGTTCACGGATATCCGGTTCATCATCAATAATAAGTGCGATGGGTTTTTTCATTATTCTATTTTACGCGTAAAGTGGATGCAAAAACAGTTACCTCCGCTACTCGATGGATGATACTCCAGTTGAGCCTGATTGCTTTCACAAATCTCTCTGGCGATATACAAACCAAGTCCGGTACCATCTGTGGCAGTAGTAAAGAAGGGTTCAAATAGATTGCTGACTGTTGTGGCATCAATCTCTTCACCATAATCAATGACCTTAAGCCAGAGTTGCTGGTTGTCATTATCAATGCCTGCACGGATATCAATCTGTTGTTTACGACTGTTAACACTGTGCTTACGTGCGTTTTGACACAGGTTCCATAACACCTGATGCAAATGTCCGGGGTCAAAGTGTATCTCCAGCTTATCATTCTCCATCCGGGTATTAATAATCCATGTGTTGTCAGGGTCACTTTGTTGCCACTCATTAACAAAGCTTTTTAACCATGTCTTCAGTTGGAATATTTGTGATTGAGCGGGGCTTCTTCTGGATACCTGAAGGATGCTTTCAATAATGCGATTAACCCGTTGGCTATGATTTTGAATGATCTCAATCAGGCGCTTGTCATCGGCATCAAGATGGCTGGATTCGTTGAGTAATTGGCCTGCATGGCTGATTGCCCCCAGTGGATTACGGATTTCATGGGCAATGCTGGCGGTTAATTGCCCCAGGGCCGCCAGTTTGATTTGCTGTGATTGTTGTGCCAGTTTGGCTGAATCTTCAATAAAGATGAGTATGGCTGAGCCATCACCCAGGTGGGTGAAGCTGGGTGTTAATGTCTGATTATTACCCTGTACATGAAATTGCTTGGCGGTTAGAGCCGAGTTTTGTTGCCACTGTTTGAGTTGTTGTTCCAGTTCAGGTGCCACATGATGCAATGACTGATTGCGCTGAACCAGAGATAATATCTTGCGAGCGGTCTGGTTTGCCAGACGAATCTGTTGTTGTTGATCGACAACAATAACGCCTGACGGTAGTTGCTGGATGATGTGTTCATTTAATGTGGCAAGGTTAGCGAGATCAATGCCACGTTGTTCTGCCAGTGCTTCACTGGTATGGGCTCTTTTTGCCAGGATATAGGCAAGCGATGCGGTGGTAAATAAAGCAACACCTAGAATTCCTGCCTGTATGAATCCGTGTTGACCAAGATTATAGCCTTGTAGCAAGCTATAACTCTGTTCACCGAGTATGGCAAGCGTGGCAATAGCCGCAAACAGGAAGGCAATGCGTTCCGGCATTAACAAGCTGCCGGTGGCAACAGCAACGATGAGTAGAAAACCGAGTCCACTTTGTTGTCCACCACTGGTATAGAGTAATAAGGTGATGACCAGGCAATCAATAACGATCTGGGTAAATACCTGTAGTTTGTAGTTAGGGCGGCGTAGCTGTGCGGTGAGTGCGGCACTAAAGGCAAATAACAGGTAAGCGAAGCCAATCAGGGTGAAAAGCCCGGGTTTGCGGCTTCCCAGCGGCAGATAATCGGAGGCGAAAAAAAACAGAATCAGCAATAAAGTTGCCAGGGCAATCCGGTATAACGTGAGCAAGCCCAGCGGCTTCCAGGTCAGGGTGTCATCGCTATGTAGGTGTGAATTTACGCCGGAGTTTTGCTTCATGATTCATTTTCATTGTCACGATGGTCATTGCAACAGTAGTGATTACCATCGCTATAAATTGAATCTTGTTCCGGGATATAGGTGCCACAGTAGTGACATTGAACCATGCTACCATTTTTTTGTTTTTCTGATGTCAGACTAGCGTTACGTTGTTCTAGCCAATTACGTAGCAGACGTATGGCAAGCCAGAGGGCTGCGAGTAAGACCAGTGTTTTGAACATGTGTTTATTAACCCGTTTTGTGATTCAGGACTTACCTTAGCATTTTTTGCAGTGAAATATTTGGCAAGACCTGATTTTTTCTGCACAATGCCTGTTATGGAACCTCTAATTGATCCTGGGAAGATAATATGAATTTGCATGAATATCAGGCTAAACAGCTATTTAATCAGTACGGCATACCCACACCAGCGGGACAGGTTGCGGGTACGGTAGAGGCGGTACTGGCAGCGGCACGCGAACTGGG
This sequence comes from Gammaproteobacteria bacterium, assembly GCA_013151035.1. Classification (NCBI taxonomy): domain Bacteria; kingdom Pseudomonadati; phylum Pseudomonadota; class Gammaproteobacteria; species Gammaproteobacteria bacterium. The sequence goes on along the minus strand of JAADJB010000023.1, from coordinate 35,772 downwards.
TGGTGATCAATGGGTCATTAAGGCGCAGGTTCATGCCGGGGGACGTGGCAAGGGCGGTGGTGTCGAGTTGATATCCGGTCTTGATGCCTTAGCTGACAAGGCGGAGGCTTTGCTGGGCAGTTATCTGGTGACACCGCAAACCGGGACGGAGGGTTTGCCGATACACGAGGTGCTGATTGAGACACCGGTTGCGATGGAGCAGGAATTGTATCTTGGTGCCCTGGTTGATCGTGCCAGTGAACGTATTGTATTCATGGCGTGCCGGGCTGGTGGGATGAATATTGAGGAGGTGGCGAGTAATGATCCGGATGCTATTCTAACTGAACAGGTGGATCCTGCTGCGGGTCTACAAGCCTATCAGTGCCGGAAACTGGGTGTGGGTCTGGGCTTGAAAGGGGCTCAACTAGGACAGTTGACACGTATTATGCTGGGGCTATATCGGTTGTTTCAGGATAAGGATATCTCCTTGTTGGAGATTAACCCACTGGTGATTACTGAGTCAGGTGATTTGTTAGCGCTTGATGCCAAGATCAATCTGGATGATAACGCGTTGTTTCGCCAAAAGGCGTTGCTGGAGATACGGGACATTAGTCAGGAGGATGAAAAGGAACGCATTGCCAGTGAGCATGAACTCAATTACATCACCCTGGAGGGTAATATCGCCTGCATGGTGAATGGTGCCGGTTTGGCGATGGCGACGATGGATCTGATTAAACTACAGGGTGGTGAACCGGCTAATTTCCTTGATGTCGGTGGTGGCGCAACAGCTGCGCGCGTGACCGAGGCATTTAAGCTGATTTTGTCGGATAGTAAGGTGCGCGCCATCCTGGTTAATATCTTTGGTGGTATTGTGCGTTGTGATTTGATTGCCGAGGGTATTATTACTGCGGTACGTGAGGTTGGGACGGAACTGCCGGTGGTGGTGCGTCTGGAAGGGACGAATGTTGAGCAGGGTCGAGCCCTGTTACAAGATTCAGGGCTGAATGTAGTGGCAATTAGTGATTTAAGCGAGGCGGCAAAAAAGGTCGTGGCGATGGTGGCAGCATGAGTATATTAATTAATAAGGATACCCGGGTTATTTGTCAGGGCTTTACTGGTAGTCAAGGCACCTTTCATTCTGAGCAGGCACTGGCCTATGGTACACAACTACTTGGCGGTGTTACTCCAGGTAAGGGTGGGCAGCAGCATTTGGGGTTGCCGGTGTTTGATACGGTGTATCAGGCGGTGGCGGAGACGGGAGCCAATGCGACCATGATCTATGTGCCTGCACCCTTTGCTGCCGATGCGATCCTTGAGGCGGCTGATGCGGGTATTGAGGTGGTGGTGTGTATTACGGAGGGTTTGCCGGTGCAGGATATGCTTAAGGTAAAGGCAGCCCTGCAAGGTAGTGATACGTATTTGATCGGGCCGAATTGTCCGGGTGTCATTACCCCTGGGGAATGCAAGATTGGTATTATGCCGGGTGTGATTCATCAGCCTGGAGCGATTGGTGTGGTGTCACGTTCAGGTACCCTGACCTATGAGGCGGTACATCAAACCAGCCTTGCGGGTCTGGGGCAGAGCACTTGTGTGGGGATCGGCGGTGATCCGATTCATGGTCTCTGTTTTATTGATTGCCTGGAGATGTTCGAACAGGATCCGGCAACCCGTGGTGTTATTATGGTCGGTGAAATTGGTGGTCAGGCTGAGGAGCAGGCGGCTGATTTTATCAAGACGGAGATGAGTAAGCCGGTGGTTGCCTATATTGCTGGTGTGACGGCCCCTGCGGGTAAACGCATGGGGCATGCCGGTGCGATTATTAGTGGTGGTAAAGGGACTGCTGAGCAGAAGATTGCGGCGTTAGAGGCTGCCGGGGTGTCGGTGGTGCGTTCGCCCACGGAGATGGGTATGCGGATGAAGGAAGTCCTGTAAATCCGAGATAGGGCTTGTTCTCCTTTATCAGAGACACGCCGTGAAACCATCCATGGTGGCTCGATGGCCGCGTCCATGCGGCCAACGGTCTCTGATAAAGAAGAGCAAGCCCTATCTCTCACAGTTATTTGGGAAGGTATGGGAGATGGTAGGGTGCGTATTACGCACCATGGGTTGCTAATGAGGTGGTCGTGGTATCAAATAATAAAATCCCCCTATGTATCGTAATGGCGCAGGTCAATCTACGGGTTGGTGATGTGGCGGCGAATACGCAGATCATTATTGATGCGGCAATTAAGGCGCGAGATGAACTGGGTGCGCAGGTGATTGTGTTTCCGGAGCTGACCTTGTCGGGTTATCCTCCGGAGGATCTGTTGATGCGTCAGGGCTTGTATCGTCAGATTGATGCTGCCCTGGCGCGTATCTGTGCTGAGGTTGAAGATATCCACCTCTTTGTCGGACATCCCCGGAGACAACAAAACGATCTTTATAATACGGTGTCCGTTATCCATGATGGTGGCATAGTGGCGAGTTACGATAAACAGTGCCTGCCAAATTATGGTGTGTTTGATGAGATGCGTTATTTTTCAGCGGGGGATTCTCCCTGTGTTGTTGAGGTCTCCGGGGTTCGTCTGGGTGTGACTATCTGTGAGGATATCTGGCAGACGGGCCCGGCTTTGCAGGCGCGTGATGCGGGAGCCGAGATTTTGCTTAATTTAAATGCCTCTCCATTTAATATTGGTAAGAAAGAAGAACGTGAGGTGATCTTGCGGCAGCGTGTGGCGCAGATTGGTGTCCCGGTGGTTTATGTCAATCTGGTGGGTGGTCAGGATGAATTGGTGTTTGATGGTGAATCTCTGGTGATGAACCGGGGTGGCAGGGTGACTCAACGTGCACCATTGGCAGTTGAAGGCTTGTATCCGGTAGTCTTTCAGAGGGGTGATGAAGTTGAGCCGGTAGCGGGTGAGATTGCTTTGGATCTTGCGCCTGAGGCGGTAATCTATCAGCTTATTGTCCTCGGTATTCGTGATTATGTGCGTAAAAATCGTTTCCCTGGGGTGGTGATCGGGTTATCAGGTGGGATTGATTCTGCCCTGACCCTGGCGCTTGCTGTGGATGCACTGGGTGCTGATGCGGTGGAGGTGGTTATGATGCCATCTGAATATACTGCCGATATGAGTCAGCAGGATGCCTGCCAGCAGGCGCAGACGCTGGGTGTGAAATACAGTGTAATTGAGATTGCTAATGTCTTTCATGGCTTTCTGAATCTATTGCAGGATGAGTTTGCCGGTCGTCCGGTGGATGCGACGGAAGAGAATATACAGGCGCGTTGTCGTGGTGTAATTTTGATGGCGATTGCCAATAAGAATAACCGGGTGTTGTTGACGACAGGTAACAAGAGTGAAATGTCGGTCGGTTATGCAACCCTGTATGGCGATATGGCGGGTGGTTTTGCGCCAATTAAGGATCTACCTAAAATGATGGTCTATGCCTTGTCCCGATGGTTGAATCGGGAGCAGGAAATTATCCCGCAACGGGTCATTGATCGGCCACCATCGGCTGAGTTAGCTCCGGATCAGAAGGATGAAGACAGTCTGCCTGCCTACGAGGTGCTGGATCCGATACTGGAGATGTATGTCGAGCGTGATCTCTGCGTGGCGGATATTATTGCTATGGGTTATGAGGCATCGGTGGTCAATGATATTGCCACTAAGGTTGATCGTAATGAATATAAACGTCGTCAGGCACCACCGGGTATCCGTATTACCTCGCGGGCCTTTGGTCGTGATCGGCGTTACCCGTTAACCTCAGGTTATACTAACTCTGATAATATCAGTATACTATCGGACAGTGACTGATGTTTGTGGTCTCAATTATGTTCAGGAGTGAGTAAATCCATGAAAAAAGTGGAAGCAATTATTAAACCTTTTAAGCTGGATGATGTGCGTGAGGCTCTATCCGAGATTGGTATCTCTGGCATGACCGCTATTGAGGTGAAGGGTTTTGGACGGCAGAAAGGACATACCGAGCTGTATCGAGGGGCTGAGTATGTGGTTGATTTTCTTCCCAAGGTGAAGATTGAGATTGTGGTCGCCAGTGATGACGTTAATCGTTGCGTTGAGACCATTACCAATGCCGCTCGTACTGGCAAGATCGGTGATGGCAAGATCTTTGTCACTAATGTGGAAAAGATCGTGCGTATTCGTACCGGCGAAGAGGATGATTCCGCTATTTAAGTGATGCGTTCCTACGTCCCGGATAGGGTGTTTAGATCCAGTACCTTCTGGGCATCGGCTGCCAGGTCATCCATGTCCAGTATCTTGTAGGCCTCGATCATGATTTCCAGCGCCCTGGGAATGGCTGGAGTTTGCGGGTAGTTGTTCAGGACGTGTTTACAACGATTGATTGCGGCAATATGAGCGCCACGGCGCATGTAATAGTCAGCAACATGAACTTCATACCACCCCAGATTATTGCGTAAAAAAGCCATGCGTAGACCAGCATCCTTGGCATATTGGCTACGCGGGAAGCGTTTGATTAGCTCGGCAAAATCAAGAAAGGACTGACGTGAAGCACCCGGATCGCGTTCCGATGGGTCTCTTGGCAGGTACTTGTCGATAAAGTTATCGCCACGGGAAAAATTGGCAAGGCCTTTTAGGTAGTAGGCGTAGTCGGTATGAGGATGTTGAGGATATATCTTGATAAAACGATCTGCGGTTGCCACGGCGGAATCAGGCTCACTGAACTTGTAATAGGCGTAGGCGGTCTCAATGAGTGCTTGTTGCGCGTAGCGGCCAAAGGGATAGCGTGCTTCCAGGCTCTCAAAGTATTTAATGGCGGCCTCGTAATTTTGATTGCGCATGGCCTCCTGGGCACGTTCATAAATTCTTTGTGCAGACCAGCTTTTGGTTTCATCGATCTGTTCGGGGAGCAGGGAACAACCTGTGATCAGGATCAGGAGGATGATCGGGATGAGTTTGAGTGCGCGCATATTTCTCATGTCTCGTTGATTGTTGATTTTTAGAAGGTATATTATGACGTTTGTATATTGTGAAGTATACCGGAAAATAGAAGAGCAATCCCCGTCTCTTGAGTTGACGGGCAGCGAGGATATTTCCGGTGGTTAAAGGGGTTGTATAAAGAATGTTAGGCAAGATTGAATTGAGTGGTGAGGTTCCGGAGGATTGTAGCGGTCGGCGGCTGGATCAGGTGCTGGCTGAATTATTTCCGGATTATTCCCGTAGCCGTTTGCAGCAGTGGGTGCGTAATCAACAGGTATTGCTGAACGGTAAGCCGGCTGTTCGTCCCAAAGATAAGGTTAAGGGTGGCGAAGCGATAACGATTGATGCCGAGATTGAGGAAGAGGTTCATTGTGAGCCGGAGCCGATTGATCTCGATGTTGTGTATGAGGATGACAGCTTGCTTATCATCAATAAGCCGGTTGGACTGGTTGTGCATCCTGGGGCAGGCCATTCGAGTGGTACTCTGCAGAATGCCTTATTACATCATGATGCGGCACTTGCCGGTGTGCCGCGTGCCGGTATTGTGCATCGACTGGATAAGGATACCAGTGGTCTGTTGATGGTTGCACGTACCTTGTTGGCGCATAATTATCTGGTGCAACAACTGCAAGCGCGTGATATTGAACGCGAATATGAGGCGCTGGTATCGGGTGTGATGCCCTCTGGGGGTACTGTGGATGCACCAATTGGGCGGCATCCGGTGGAACGTAAGCGTATGTCTGTGGTTGAAGGTGGACGTGAGTCGGTGACGCATTATCGGGTGGTGGAACGCTATCGGGCACACAGTCGTTTACGGTTACGACTTGAGAGTGGTCGTACCCATCAGATTCGCGTACACATGATGCATATTCATTATCCCATGTTAGGGGATATGGTTTACGGGGGGCGATTACGTCAACCCAAGGGTGCCTCTGATGAGCTGCGGCAGGCACTGCAACATTTCCGGCATCAGGCATTGCATGCTACGCGTCTGGCATTAATCCATCCCGTGACGGGTGAAGGGATGGAATGGAATATGCCAGTGCCGGCTGATATGCAGGAGATGATCGAGGTCTTGCGGCGTGACTTTGAAGTGGATCAGTAGTTGTCTGATGAATATTGTCTGGATCTGATCGTTCCTGACTGGCCCGCGCCATCCAATGTTCATGCCTGTGTGACGACGCGTGTGGGTGGCGATAGTGATTGCCCTTACGACACCCTTAATCTGGGCGACCATGTTGGTGATAGCCCGGCTTGTGTGGCACAAAACCGCCAGGTTTTACAACAACGACTGGCCTTGCCCTCGACACCAATCTGGTTACAGCAGGTGCATGGGCGTGTAGTTGTTGAGTTGCCTTGCTCTGATACTTCTCCTGTGGCTGATGCTGTCTATACCCGTCAAGCAGGTCAGGTCTGTGCGGTATTGACTGCGGATTGTCTGCCCTTATTGCTTTGTGATCAGCAGGGTCGACAGGTGGTAGCGGTTCATGCCGGTTGGCGTGGTCTTGCTAACGGGGTGATTGAGCAAACCTTGAAGACGATGGGCGCGGATGCCGGGCAGTTGATGGCCTGGTTGGGGCCTGCTATTGGTCCTGAACATTTTCAGGTGGGTGATGATGTTTATAGCACATTTGTCGCTCATTCGGTGATGGCAAAACGGGGCTTTGTTAAAGATGGCGAGCGTTGGTTAATGGATATCTATGAATTGGCGCGACAGCGTTTGCAGTCCTGCGGGGTCAGTGCTATCTATGGTGGCGGCTTATGCACCTATGCCGATAAGGAGCGTTTTTATTCCTATCGCCGTGATGGTGTCACCGGACGTATGGCGAGTCTTGTCTGGTTAACGTCTCCTTGAAAGATAAAATATGCTTGGTAAATTCGAGACATGAATCACGCTTCTCTACCAGAGACACGCCGTGAATACATCCGTCGGCAATTGCTCCTGCATTGCTCTACCTACCTACATCCATGTAGGCGTGTAGGCTCCACGCCCGCGTCCATGCGGGCAAGGGTCTCTGGTAGATAAGCGTAATCCCTGTCTCTTGAGTTAACGGGGCAGCAATAAAAAATATTTAATGATTAAAAATCTGTGGTGGAATGCTTTATACTCTGCGTATTATTTCCCTCTTGTTTTTAATTGATTTGAGTGTCAACCATGCCGATCTTATCCTGGATCCTGTTATTTTCCCTATTGGGTGGTCTGTTAAGTGTGGCTGCGGCCTCGCTATTCCTCCTGTTTCCAGAAAATCTGCGTACCCGGTTGCTCCCTCATTTTGTTAGTTTTGCCATTGGTGCATTGCTTGGTGCGGCCTTTCTGGGTTTATTGCCACATGCGCTGGGATCGCCCGGGGTTGAAGATTTTCACCTGATTACGGGGAGTGTATTGATTGGTTTGTTAGGGTTTTTTCTGTTGGAAAAGATGGTGTTGTGGCGGCATTGTCATGCAGAGCACTGTGAGGTTCATGGTGCGGATGAACATGAACAGGCACGTAAATCGGCTACGGGTGTGATGATTCTGGTAGGTGATGGTATCCATAATCTGGTGGACGGTATTCTCATCGCCGCTGCCTTTTTGACCGATATTCATCTGGGTGTTGTGACCAGTATGGCGGTGGCGGCACATGAGATACCGCAAGAGGTGGGTGACTTTGCAATATTGTTGCACAGTGGTTATTCCAGAATGAAGGCGCTGGTTTACAATATGCTGGCAAGTCTGGCTACCCTGGTTGGTGCGGTGATAGCCTATTATAGCCTGCTGGATGCACAGGCTGCGCTGCCTTATATATTAGCCATTGCCGCCTCCAGTTTTATCTATATTGCTGTGGCTGATCTTATTCCGGGTTTGCATAAACGTGTGCAGTTGAGTGCGACAGTGCAGCAGGTGTCATTAATTACCCTGGGTGTGTTGGTGATTTATTTTACCCATTCAACCCTGCATTAATGCTGGTATTACTAGATGGAATGCTGTGCCGGTATCTTGCTCAACCGGGCTTTCTGCCCATATCCTTCCTTTGTGAATATTGAGTATTTCCCTGGCAATAGGTAAACCTAGCCCGGTACCCCCCGCCTTTGTTTTAGTATTACTGCTCTGGACGAATTTATCGAAAACCGTTTTTAGTTCGTTTTCGGGGATGCCAATACCCTGATCTATTACGCTGAGTTTTAGAACTATTTGTTCTTTATTATTGAGTCGCTCACTGACTGTCTCGATATTGATCTTTATGCAACTATTTTCCGGGCTGAATTTAATAGCATTAGATAACAAATTGATGACAACCTGAATCATTAATTTTTTGTCGAACAGGCCGGTGACGGATTGATCGGTATTGACTGTTATATTTATTTTTTTATCGTTACTGAGGGTGTGTACTTCAGTGATGCACTGATGCACCAGCTGGGTAAGATCGTTCTTATTAAAAGAAGGCTCGGTTTTTCCAGCTTCTAGTTTTGCCAGATCAAGCAGGTCATTGAGTAGTCCTGTCAGGCGAATGGCACTACTCTTGATATGGCCAAGGAATTCTCTGGTTTTTTTATTCTGATCCTGATGCAGGCACAGGTCTGTATAGCCAAGAATGCCGTGCATAGGGGTGCGTAATTCATGTGACATATTGGCAAGGAAACGGCTTTTCCCCTTGTTTGCCTGTTCCGCTTCCTCTTTGGCTATTTGTAGCTCTGCTGTCCGCGCCTTTACCTTTTTATTGAGAGAGAGGTTGAGTTGGCTTTTTTCCAATACATATCGATTATGCCAGAATGCGATAGCGCCTAATTCGTTTTTCTGGTTGATAATTATTGTTTTTTGTTCATCATTGGTTGATGTTCGCAGTATTCGGGTTATCTTGTCCAGTGGTTGAATGAGTGCGCCTTGCAGTAAGATAAAACCAATAATTGAAACAAAGATAATACCAACCAACTGCGTGATAAAATTCATCTTGACGATAGCTGTGAATGACGAATCTTTAAATGCTGTTGGCGCAACGGTGACAAGAGTCCAGTTGAGTCCGGGTAGTTCAAATAAATTGACATCCCTGGAATTATTGGCAATGGATAAAGAGTTGATGAGATGGTTCTCAAAGTAGTTTTCCGGATGGGCACTAGTTAGATGTGAGGCAATAAAATAGGCCTCATTAGTATCAATGCCGGGACTTTCCTGCGTGATTAATCGGGCAGTTTCCATCAGTGTGTTATTCGATGTTAGTGATGTTTGTATTTGTTTTGCTCTATAGGTATTGATTGCCTGTAATATATCCTGAGCCCCGGGGATAATAGTGATTACATCAAATAAGGAATCAGTAGGGGATTGGCTTAGTAATTTATCAGGTGGTTTGCCAACAAAATAATTATTTCTGTCAATGATAAATGAATAGCCATTGAAGATCAGGGATGATTCGATTAATAATTGTTGTAATCTGCCCAGATAAAGATCAATTGTGACCACGCCATAAAATGCCTCTTTGCGGTACATGGGAGCAGAGACGGTGATCATCGGTTGCCTGGTGTAGGGGTCTGTATATGCTCTGGACCAGTAGACACCGTCCCTGGGTAGATGTCTGACAGGAACGTACCATTCTTCATGATGATAACCGGGGCCATCAGGGTTATTGTAATCATTAACGAAATAGGCGTTTCCTTGTTTGTCCTTGCCCCAGAAAAAGCTGGAACGTTCTGTATCGGGGGTGAATAACCTGGGTTCAGGCCACATGCCACCTCCAGCGATGTAGGGGTTAAACTCCTTGTCGACCTGAAGTAGTTGCGGAAATATCTCTTTAATCTGTTTGCTGTTTTTTGGCAATTGACTCATAACATTGGCAATAGTCCTGGCTAGGGTTGATGCAATTGCTGTTTGTTGATAGATAGAGGCAATCAGGCGTTCACCTGATTCGGCGTATAATGTGTTCGCTGTTTTTTCAAGATTGGGTCGAGTGACCTGATACAGTGCGGCATAAGAGATGGATATCAGAAGCATAACCAGCAAGAGCGATGCAACAGGGATCCTGAAGACAAGGCTTTTCCACCATGGGATATGAAAATCATTTTTCATATGACTCGGTGAGTTACTCTGCTGATCCATATATTAAATCCTTGAATTTCTCAATTTCGCCCCTATCTTATAGATAATAGCTATTGAGAGGAAGCAAACATGCGGATGGATAAATTAACCAGTAAATTTCAATTGGCTCTGGCTGATGCCCAGAGTCTGGCTGTCGGGCGTGATCATGCCATGATTGATCCGGTTCATGTCATGGTGGCGTTGCTGGATCAGGAAGGAGGCAGTGTGCGTCATCTGCTAATGCAGGCGAGTGTTAATATTAATCTATTGCGTTCACATTTAGGTGAGTTGTTGGATAATCTGCCCCAGGTTTCGGGTACAGATGGGGATGTCAGTATATCCAATGATCTGACCCGTGTATTAAATATGACCGATAAGCTGGCACAAAAACGCAAGGATCAATATATCTCCAGCGAACTATTTGTGCTCGCCTTGTTAGGTATTAAATCAGCGGTAAGCGATTTGCTGACGAAGGCAGGTGCGGAGAAAAAATCACTTGAGATGGCCATTGAAAATCTACGGGGTGGTCAAAAGGTTGATAATCCCAATGCGGAGGATCAACGCCAGGCGCTGGAAAAATACACCATTGATATGACCGAACGTGCCGAACAGGGCAAGCTGGATCCGGTCATTGGTCGTGATGATGAGATTCGACGTACTATTCAGGTGTTGCAGCGTCGCACCAAGAATAACCCGGTATTGATCGGTGAACCGGGTGTCGGCAAGACCGCTATTATCGAAGGTCTGGCGCAGCGTATTGTTAATGGTGAGGTGCCTGAAGGAATGAAGGGCAAGCGTTTGTTGTCTATGGACATGGGATCGCTAATTGCCGGTGCCAAGTTTCGTGGTGAGTTTGAGGAACGTCTCAAGGCCGTGTTGAATGATCTTGCCAAGCAGGAAGGGCAGGTTATTCTGTTTATTGATGAGCTACATACCATGGTTGGTGCGGGTAAGGCCGAGGGAGCTATGGACGCGGGTAATATGTTGAAACCTGCGTTGGCACGCGGTGAGTTACATTGTGTCGGGGCGACTACGTTGGATGAATACCGCCAGTATGTCGAGAAGGATGCGGCACTTGAACGTCGTTTCCAGAAGGTGCTGGTGGATGAACCCAGTGCCGAGGATACCATCGCTATTCTGCGTGGTTTGAAGGAACGCTATGAGGTACATCATGGTGTCGATATTACCGACCCTGCGATTGTTGCGGCGACGACCTTATCACAGCGTTATATTACCGACCGTCAGTTACCGGATAAGGCGATTGACCTGATTGATGAGGCGGCCAGTCGGATTCGTATGGAAATTGACTCCAAGCCAGAGGAGATGGATCGACAGGAACGTCGTCTGATTCAGCTGAAGATTGAGCGTGAGGCTTTGCGTAAGGAAGATGATGAAGGTTCACTCAAACGTTTAGCCATACTGGAGGACGAAATTAGCAGTCTGAGCCGTGAGTTTTCTGATCTGGAAGAAATATGGAAGGCAGAAAAGGCAGCCGTACAGGGTACGCATCATATTAAGGGTGAACTGGAGACTGCGCGTAAGGAGCTGGAAACGGCACGTCGTGCCGGTGATCTGACGCGTATGTCTGAGTTGCAATATGGTCGTATCCCGGATCTGGAGAAGCAGCTGGATATGGCCTCTCAGGCAGAGATGCACGATATGAAATTATTGCGCAATAAGGTGAGTGAGGAAGAGATCGCTGAGGTGGTGTCGAAGTGGACAGGTATCCCTGTTACCCGCATGTTAGAGGGTGAACGTAGCAAGTTACTGCGCATGGAGGATGAGTTACATAAACGTGTGGTGGGTCAGGACGAGGCGGTAGAAATTGTCTCTAATGCTATTCGTCGTTCGCGCGCGGGTTTGTCTGATCCCAAACGTCCGAATGGTTCCTTTTTGTTTTTAGGGCCGACCGGTGTGGGTAAAACGGAACTGACCAATGCTCTTGCTGCCTTTTTGTTTGATACGGAAGAGGCAATGGTGCGGGTGGATATGTCTGAATTCATGGAAAAACATTCGGTGGCGCGCCTAATCGGAGCCCCTCCGGGTTATGTCGGTTATGAGGAAGGTGGTTATCTAACCGAGGCAGTACGGCGTAAACCTTATTCGGTGGTGTTGCTGGATGAGGTGGAAAAGGCACATCCCGATGTGTTTAACGTATTGTTACAGGTATTGGATGATGGTCGTCTGACCGATGGGCATGGTCGTACGGTGGATTTTCGTAATACGGTGATTGTAATGACCTCCAATCTCGGTAGTCAACAGATTCAGGAGTTGGCTGGAGAGGGTAATTATCAGACCATGAAGTCTGCCGTGCTGGAGGTGGTGGGTAATCACTTCCGCCCTGAATTTATTAATCGTATTGATGACTTAGTGGTATTCCATCCCTTGTTGCGTGAGCAGATTCGGGCTATTACTGATATTCAATTGGCGGGTCTGCGTAGCCGTTTGGCTGAACATGATATTGAGATTGATCTGGATGAGGCAGTACTGGATAGCATCGGTGATGCCGGTTTTGATCCGGTCTATGGAGCGCGGCCATTAAAACGTGTGATACAGAATCGACTTGAGAACAGCCTGGCACAGGCGTTATTGTCGGGTGAGTTTGCCGCTGGTGATCATATCCATGTGAGCCTGGATGGGGAGCAATTAGTGTTTGATAAGGGGTAATAAGGTATGGACATTTAGCTGAGTTAGTTTTATCTTGTGACAATCGCTTTTTGCGGTTTTCAAAAGCTATTATTACGTGGGGATATTATTTAATATGAAGTTGAGTATTCAGAATAAATTATTCGTTGGATTTGGTGTTGTGTTGGCGTTAGTTGCCGTTATGTCGGTTAATAATATTGTAAAGTTAAATAATGTCTCCAGTATTGAGCATCGGTTGATTGATCTGCGTCTGCCAACAGTGATGGCAGGTATGCAACTGGCTGATGGTGTTCATCTTTCTCTCGCCGGTCTGCGTGGTTATATGATTCTGGGCAAAAATCCGCAGGCTGCCGAAAAATTCAAGGCCGAGCGTTTACGTGGTTGGGACCTGATTGATGCCGCATTGGTCGAGATGAATGATTTCTCCCGTGCATGGACTGATCCGGGTAATATTAAAAAACTTGATGATATGAAACGCTTGGTGGGTGAATTGCGGAAGGCTCAACAGGAGGTTGAGGCTATTGCTCATACACCGGCTAATGTCCCTGCGCTGAATTTATTGCTTACCGAGGCGGCACCACGGGCGGCAAAGATTCTTATGGCGATCAGTACTATTATTGATGATGAATCTGATATGGAGGTAACACCGGAACGTAAGCGTTTATTAAAATTGCTGGCGGATAGCCGTGGTTCTTTCGCCATAGGCCTGGCGAATATTCGTGCCTATTTACTTTCTGGTGATGCCGCTTTTGCTGATAAATTCCTGGCTAAGTGGGAGGTTAATGAGGCACGCTTTGAGCAAATATCGGATATAACAGATCTGTTTAGTGGTCGGCAGGAAGAACAATGGCGTATTTATGAAAATACGCGTAAAGAGTTTGCTTCCCTACCCGCTAAAATGTTTGAATTGCGTCGTAATAAAGACTGGAATCTGGCTAATTACTGGTTAGGCAGTAAAGCCGCTCCCAAGGCAAAGGCTATTATGACTATTCTTGAGGATATGCGTGTCTCACAGAATCAGTTGGCTAGTGTTGATAAATCTGTGCTGGAGGGTGAAACGGCACAGATGAAAACCGTTATGATCGCTGGTGCATTATTAGCGCTTGTTGCCGGCATATTTGTCTCTATCGTGGTGAGTCGTATGATCAGTGTGCCACTACAAACGGCAGTGGCGCGTGCCAAGGCCATTGCCTCAGGCGACCTTACTGGGGATGATCTGGAGGTAAAAGGGCATGATGAACTGGCTGATTTGACTCATGCCATTAATGATATGAAGAATAGTTTGCGGGGTATTGTGCAAGATATTGGTGGATCATCGGAACATATTGGTCGTTCGGTTGAGGATCTCACAGCCATTACTGAACAGACCGGGCAAAATATCTATGAACAGCAGGCACAGACAGAACAGGTTGCTACGGCAATGAACGAGATGAGTGCGACTGTGCATGAGGTGAGTAGAAATATTACAGGTACCGCACAGGCCGCTGAGGAGGCTAATGCAGAGACAGCCGAAGGTCGTCAGCAGGTTGATGATGCCATTAATGCGGTACAACAGTTGGCGGGTCAAATTGAGGGTGCGGTGGGTGTCATTCATCAACTGGAACAGGATAGTGAAAATATCAATACCGTGCTGGATGTGATTAAAGGCATTGCTGAACAAACCAATCTGTTGGCTTTGAATGCAGCTATTGAGGCTGCTCGTGCAGGTGATCAGGGTCGTGGTTTTGCCGTGGTTGCTGATGAGGTGCGAACCCTCGCAGGTCGTACCCAACAATCTACAGAGGAGATTAATCAGGTGATTAACAAGCTCCAGGCCGGGTCACGCCAGGCAGTGGAGGTGATGAATCAAAGTAGTTCCGAGGTTCATTTGGTGGTTGAGCAGGCCACTAAAGCGGGGTCATCATTATCGGTGATATCGACAGCGGTCTCGCGTATCAATGATATGAGTACCCAGATTGCCAGTGCCGCAGAACAACAGAGTGCTACGGCCGAAGAGGTTAATCGTAATATTACCAATATCTCTGATATGGCTAATGAAACTTCCAATGGGGCGCAACAAATAGCATCTGCCAATGAAGAACTTGCACGATTAGGTGTTGAATTACAGACATTGGTCGGGCGGTTCAAGATTTAGCTTGCCAGATTAAGCCCGTTTTTTCATGGTTTTCTGAGATTCATATTGCAGGATATGGCTCTTCAGTATTTTAGATAAAAGGATTTTTTTATGGATCTAGCCACGCTTATTGGTTTGGTGGGTGCCTTTGGTATTATCGTTGGTGCTATTTTTGTTGGCGGTAGTGTACTCCTCTTTATTAATCCAGCATCAGTATTAATTGTAGTCGGTGGCACTATTCTGGTGACCTTGATTAAGTTTCCCTTGCCTCATTTTCTGAGTGCCTTCAAGGTTGCAATGAATGCCTTTTTACACAAGCCCGTTGATTCTGCAAAACTGATTGAAGAGGGGCTGATGCTCGCCAATGTGGCGCGTAAAGAAGGCATTCTCAGTCTGGAACGTCAGGAGGTTGATAATCCCTTTTTGAGTAAGGGGATACAGTTGTGTGTGGATGGTCATGACAGTAGTCTGGTGCGTGGCTTATTGAATAAGGATATCAATCTAACCATTGAACGCCATGAATTGGGGCAGGCGATCTTCAAGGCAATGGGTGATGTAGCCCCTGCAATGGGGATGATCGGTACCCTGATTGGTCTGGTGCAGATGTTATCTAATATGGATGACCCCAAGCAGATTGGCCCGGCGATGGCAGTAGCACTATTAACAACATTATATGGTGCCATTATTGCAACAGTATTTGCCTTGCCTGTTGCCGATAAGCTGGCGCATCGCAGTGGTGAAGAGCGTAAGAATAAGGCCATTGTACTGGATATTATTAATGGTATTCAGGATGGTGTTAGCCCGCGCGTTATTGAAGAGATGTTGAAGAATTACCTGCCGGGTAAGCAACGCAGTAGTGAAGCCGATGTTAAAGCACCGGATTAATTGGGGTTGTTAAATGGATGATGTCCCTGTCAAGAAACCGGATGAAGGCTTGCCCGCATGGGTGATGACCTTTGCCGATCTCATGTCCTTGTTGATGTGTTTCTTTGTCTTATTACTGTCTTTTTCTGAGATGGATTTATTAAAGTTCAAACAACTGGCGGGTTCCATGTCGGAGGCCTTTGGTGTTCAGCGTGAGATCAAGGTTAAGGAACCGCCTAAGGGTGTGAATGTGATTGCAACCGAGTTCAGTGCTGGTCGACCGGATCCTACGCCGCTCAATGAGGTGCGTCAAAGCACCACTAATGATCTCAAGCAGCATCTGGATATGAGTGCCTCCAAATACAAGATTTCGCGTGAGGGCGAAGGCGATATGATGGATCGTGGGAAACGTCAGGGCGATGAGAAGGCATATGCATTGGAACAGTTGGAAGATATCCAGGCGCATGAGAAGCGTTCTATACTTGAACAATTAGAGGCAATACAGGCACATGGCAAGCAGTTTGCACAAGAGCAGATGGAGAATATGTCACCGCGTGACAAGGAATATGCACTTGCGTCACTGGAGGCTCAGCAGTCACAGGAAAAGAAGTTTGCAATAGAGCAGTTAGAAGGTAAACAGGCTCAGGAGAAGCAACTGGCAGTAGAACAGTTTGAGTCTATGCAAGCCGGTGAACAGCAACAAAAACTGGATCGGAATGCAGATGATATCCGTAACGCATTGAAATCGGATATTGAAAGTGGTGCCGTTGAGGTTGATACTGAACAATTGAAGATTATTATCCGGATCAAGGAACAAGCCTCATTTCCATCCGCCCGGGCTGAGCTTAGAGATGATTTTCTACCTATTTTGGCGCGTGTCACTCATGTGCTGATGAAATCCAAAGGCAAGATCGTGGTGGCGGGACACACTGATGATATCCCTATTCATAATGAACGTTTTCGTTCCAATTGGGAATTGTCTGCTGCACGTGCTGTCTCGGTGGTGCAAGAGATCCTGGCAACCTCTTCAATACCTGCCGAGCGTTTGTTAATAGAAGGTCATGCCGAGACCATGCCATTGGTGCCCAATGTGGATTGGGAAAGTCGTGCCAAGAATCGTCGGGTTGAGATTGTGCTGGAGAACGGTACGGGCGACTTCATTGATGAAGGTGCCATGATTGATACCGGGCTCGGTGATGTTATAAATAATAGTGATTATGAAATGCAATAATAATATGGGGGCAATGTATGAGTGGAGATACTGATACACAAGGGGTTGATGAGCGCCGCGAATTTTTTCGGGTTGATGATAGCGTCGTGCTGGAGTACAGAGAACTATCAACAGTTGATGCCTCTGCCTATCTGGATAAGATGGAGAATGATGTCCCTAACCGCTTTACTGCGGCTGCCAGTTTTGCCGCAACCTCTCGGCAGATGGGGCACTTGTTACATTCTATTCGTGATATATCTTCTGATCTGGCGCGTTATCTGGAATCGCTGGATGGTAAGTTGAATATGTTGGCAAGGATGTTTCTGGTTGAAGAACTGGAAGTACCGGAAAAAAACACCTGTGATGTGAGTATTAGTGCCAATGGTATAGCCTTTAGTACAGCTACCCCGCAAAAGGTGGATGATTTTCTGGAGATCAAGATTGTTTTATTCCCTTCTTATCTAGGCTTGTTGAGTATTGGTTCGGTTGTGAGTTGCGATGCGAGCAATAATACCGATCATCCTTATCGCGTTGCGGTGAAGTTTGCCCACTTAAGTGATGAAGAGCAGGAGCTGCTGGTCAAGCATGTGCTTTATAAACAGACCGAGGAAAGGCGCAAAAAGCTGGAAGAAGGCTAAGCTTTTAGACGTAATAGGGTCCCCATGCTTATCTCTGGGTCTGTGGTACGTGCTTAAGGGGACACAGCAGATAAAGCCTTGCTATGTCCCCGGTTCAATGTGTGATGCGGGTCGGTGTCTATTTTTAGGCTGGCACAGGCCGGGGACATAGCAGGCTTTATCTGCTGTGTCCCCTCGAAGAGTTCCACGAACCCATATTATCTCTGTGTGCCGAAATCGGCTGGCTGCTTACAGACATTCATCAGGGTCGCCGTGAATCCGTCCCTGCGGCCAACATCCTGCTGCCTGTCTGTAACCACCCAGCCTCGGATGGTGTTATCCGATCCGGTTGATTACCATGCGCCGAAACCTGCTACCCGGTAGGGTGCGCACCGCGCACCATTCCAGATTGTAAAAATGTGTAATATTGTCGATTTATCTTACGCTTGATCCAGAGCCTGAAATATAACAATAACCCATTGATAAATATTAATAATAAATTAATTTATACCAATTATTCTGTCATATTTCTTTACACTTTGGTTTATCTGTTAAATTCAACTAATCATAACTCATTGATATTGTTATTATGGGTATGATTATTGCGTGTTTTCAGTCTAGCGTCTATTGGTCGGCCACGGAGTCTGGACCTTTTCCTGTTTACGCGGGGGGTTCGATATGAGTAATGGTGAGCAAGATTACTTCGATAAGACTTTTGACATCTATGCATGGGCTGTGCGCTCGGGCGATGTCAGTGCGGTACCTGTACCCGCAGCAATGTGGTTATTTGGCTCAGGTCTTTTGGGGCTGATCGGTGTGGCTAGACGTAAGTAGGGTTCCCCTGTTCATTTTTGAGCCTGTGGTACGTGCTTAAGGGGACACAGCAGATAAAGCCTTGCTATGTCCCCGGTTCAATGTGATGCGGGTCGGTGTCTATTTTTAGGCCGGCACAGGCCGGGGACATAGCAGGCTTTATCTGCTGTGTCCCCTCGAAGAGTTCCACGAACTCCTATTAATGCTCCGTGCGATGAAACCTGCTGACCTCTTATTTTTCTTCCTGTTGCTGTAATGCCCACAATTGACTATACAGTCCATCTCCCTGCAACAACTGCTGATGGGTGCCTTGCTCAACAATCCGCCCCTTATCCATCACCAGGATATTATCGGCATCAATAATAGTCGACAGGCGATGGGCAATGACCAGGCTGGTATGATGTTCTGCTGCCTGGCGTAAGGTCTTGAGGATAACCTGTTCAGATTGTGAATCCAGGTTAGAGGTCGCTTCATCGAAGATCAGGATCTTTGGATTCTTGAGGATGGTACGGGCGATAGCGACTCGTTGTTTTTCTCCGCCGGACAGTTTGAGCCCTCGTTCGCCGACAACGGTATCGTAACCCTCGGGCAGGGATTCGATGAATTGGTGGATATTGGCCTTGCATGCAGCCTCTATCACATCCTCCATGCTGGCACCGACCCTGGCATAGGCAATGTTGTAGTACAGACTGTCATTAAATAACAGGGTGTCTTGTGGCACGATGCCGATGTTGGCACGCAGGCTTTCCTGCCTAACTTTGCTGATGTCTTGCTTGTTTATCAGGATCTCACCTGCGCTGACATCATAAAAACGAAATAATAGGCGTGACAGGGTAGATTTTCCAGAGCCGCTGGGGCCCACAATGGCAACCTTGTGTCCGGTCTGGATTTCGAAGTTGATATCCTTGAGGATGGGGCGTTCAGGATTGTAGGCAAAATCAACGTGATTGAAGTGAATAGAGGCATCACTGATATCCAGCTCAGGGGCATCGGTGATATCTTCAATTTCGGGTTTTTCTTCCATCAGGTCAAACATACACTGCATATCGACAATGGCGTGTTTGAGTTGGCTGTAGACAATACCGAGGAAGTTGAGTGGGATAAATAGCTGGATTAGAAAAGCGTTGACGGCAACCAGGTCACCAATGGTAAGGGTGCCATCCACCACACCATCGGCAGCGAGGATCATTATCAGGGTGACGGCGACGGCAATAATGGCGCTCTGACCAAAATTAAGGGCTGCCATCGAGGTCTGTGACTTCACTGCGGCCTGTTCCCAGCCAGCCAGACTTTCATCGTAGCGTCTTAGTTCAAGGTCTTGATTATTAAAATATTTTATCGTTTCATAATTAATCATACCATCAATGGCACGGGTGTTGGCCTGTGAATCCATACGGTTCATAGTGGTGCGGAATTGCATGCGCCATTGGGTGATACGAAAGGTAAAGAGGATATAGACAATTACTGAGCTCAGGGCAATGAGGGTGAAACGCAGGTCATAATTACTCAGCAGAATAATCGCTATCAGGGTGATCTCGACCAGGGTCGGCAGGATGCTGAAGGCCATATAGTTGAGTAGTGAACTGACACTACGGGTTCCCCGCTCCATATCGCGTGAGATACCGCCGGTCTTGCGATCTAGGTGAAAACGCAGGGATAGCTGGTAAAGATGTTGCAGTAATTTGACCGAGACGCTGCGTGTTGCCCCATGGCGCACCTTGGCAAAGATGGCGTCGCGTAGCTCATTGAATAGAGAGCTGGTGAGACGCAGGCTGCCATAGGCGAGTAAAAGGGCGAGTGGCAGGATGATAAGCGGTTGTTTTTCATTGATATTAAGCTGATCCACGATCTCTTTTAATAGTAGGGGAATGCCGACATTGGCAACCTTGGCGAGGATCAGGCAACTGATAGCAAGCAGTACGCGGCCCCGGTATTGCCACAGAAACGGGAACAGGGTGCGTAGGGTGTGCAGGTCGTTACTATTGGAGCGGGATTCAGGAAGTTCGGTATGACGGGTGTGCATGATGGATGCCATGATAGCGTATATTGATAAATGATTCTCGCATCCCCTTTGACCACACTATATAATGGGATGATATTGTTGAGGGGTTGTTTTATGCCGATTTATGAATACCGATGCGAAAACTGTGAGCATCAGTTGGAAAAGATACAGAAGATGAGTGATGATCCGTTGACGGATTGTCCAAAATGCAGAAAACCGGCGTTGAAAAAGATTATCTCTGCTGCTGCCTTTCGTTTGAAGGGGAATGGCTGGTATGAGACTGATTTCAAACAGGGTAGTAAAAAGAATATAGCGAGTTCGGATAACGCTAAAAAATAACCTTGGTGCGTACCACGCATCATAAACGGTAGGGTGCGTACCACGCACCATAAACGGTAGGGTGCGTACCACGCACCCATTAAGAAGGAAACAATGCAGTGCGAAGTCATTATTGTGGTGAATTAAATACGTCCCAGTTGGATGAAGAAATTACAGTTTGTGGTTGGGTGCATCGACGTCGGGATCATGGCGGAGTGATCTTTATTGATCTGCGTGATCGTGAGGGTTTGTTACAGGTGGTGTTTGACCCGGATCGTGCCGAGATATTCCGCGATGCAGAGCGTGTGCGTAGTGAATATGTGTTGCAGATAAAAGGTCTGGTCAGAAATCGTCCCGAGGGTACGGTCAACTCGGATATGCCAACGGGTGAAATCGAGATCCTGGCGAAGGATCTGGTGATTCTTAATCGTTCCGAGACACCGCCTTTTCAGATTGATGATACCGACACCTCGGAAGAGTTACGTTTGCGTTATCGTTATATTGACCTGCGTCGTCCCGAGATGCTGGAACGTATTCGTATTCGTGCCAGGGTCTCCAGCATGATCCGTCAGTTTCTGGATAACAAGGGCTTTCTCGATATTGAGACACCTATCCTGACCAAGGCAACCCCTGAGGGTGCGCGCGATTATCTGGTGCCAAGCCGTACCCATGAGGGTGCCTTTTTTGCCTTGCCGCAGTCACCACAGATATTTAAGCAGTTGTTAATGGTCTCGGGTATGGATCGTTATTACCAGATCGTACGCTGTTTCCGTGATGAGGATCTGCGTGCTGATCGCCAACCTGAATTTACCCAGCTGGATATCGAAACCTCATTCCTGGATGAAGACCAGATCATGTCGATGATGGAAGAAATGATGCGTCATCTGTTTGCTGAAGTGTTGGAAATTCCATTGCATGAGCCGTTCCCGCGCATGAGTTATGCCGAGGCGATGTTGCGTTATGGTAGCGATAAACCGGATTTGCGTATCCCTCTGGAGTTGGTTGATCTTGGCGATGTGATGAAAGATGTCGAGTTCAAGGTGTTTTCTGGCCCGGCGAAGGATAAGCAAGGTCGTGTTGCGGCATTGCGGGTGCCGGGTGGTAAGAGTCTTAGTCGTAAGGAGATCGACGATTACACCAAATATGTCGCAGTTTATGGTGCACGCGGTCTGGCTTATATCAAGATTAATTGCATTGCCGACGGGCGTGAGGGTTTGCAATCACCGATCCTTAAATTCCTGCCGGACGAGGTGGTCGATGCCATCCTGCAACGTACCGAGGCAGCGGATGGCGATCTGATCTTCTTTGGTGCGGACAAGGCAACCATTGTTAATGAGGCGTTAGGTGCCTTACGTATCAAACTGGGTCATGATCTTGGTCTGGTTGAGCATGGTTGGAAACCACTATGGGTGGTTGATTTCCCGATGTTCGAGTGGGACGAGAAGTCGGCTCGCTGGACCTCGTTGCATCATCCCTTTACGGCGGTCAGGACGGAACACCTGGATATGCTGGAATCTTCTCCGGGTCTGTGTGAATCCCGTGCCTATGACATGGTGTTAAATGGTACCGAGGTGGGCGGTGGTTCAATCCGTATCCATGATGCCGAGGTTCAGCAGCAGGTGTTTAAATCATTGGGCATCGATGATGATGAGGCGGAACGTCAGTTTGGCTTCCTGTTAACAGCCCTGAAGCATGGTTGTCCTCCTCATGGCGGTATTGCCTTTGGTATTGATCGTCTGGTGATGTTGATGACGGGGGCAGCCTCTATTCGTGAAGTGATGGCTTTCCCCAAGACCCAGACAGCGGCTTGTCTATTAACCGATGCGCCAGCTACGGTGAGTGATCAGCAATTGCGTGAGCTACATATTCGTCTGCATAAGAAACCGGTTATTGAGAGTTAATTAATGGCAGCACTTGCGATGGATATTGTTCAACAGATTGATGAGCAGGAATGCCAGCAGCGTATTCGTGCGGCGCGTGCAGCGCTGGCGGATCGACTGATTATCCTCGGGCATCATTATCAACGTGATGAGGTGTTTCAGCATGCCGATTTCTCCGGTGATTCGCTCAAGCTGTCGCGTCAGGCTGCGCAATCATCGGCAGAATTTATCGTCTTCTGTGGTGTGCATTTTATGGCAGAGGTGGCGGATATCCTGTCGCGTCCAGAGCAATCAGCTATCCTTCCCGATCTGTCGGCAGGTTGTTCAATGGCGGATATGGCTGATCTGGCGAAGGTTGAACGCTGTTGGTTAGAACTGAAGTCGGTGTTGAAACCGGATGAGCAGATCACACCGATTACCTATATTAATTCGGATGCTAATTTGAAGGGGTTTTGTGGTCGTCATGGGGGTGTTGTTTGTACTTCGACTAATGCCCGGCATGTGATGGAGTGGGCGTTTCATCAACGTGACAAAATCCTGTTTTTCCCCGACCAGCATTTGGGTAGAAATACCGGTTACAGTATGGATATTCCACTGGATGAGATGGTGGTATGGGATTATGACCTGCCTATGGGTGGTCTAACTGAGCAACAGATTCTGGATGCCAGAGTTATTCTGTGGAAGGGTTTTTGTTCGGTGCATCAGATGTTCAAGCCGGAGCATATTGATAATTTCAAACAGCAATACCCGGATGCAAAGATTATCTCTCATCCAGAGTCCTCGTTTGAGGTCTGTCAGAAATCAGATTATGTCGGGTCTACCGAATATATTATCAAGACCATTGCTGATTCTGCACCCGACACGCGCTGGTTGGTAGGAACCGAGTTGAATCTGGTCAATCGTTTACATGAGCAGTTTTGTGGTGAAGGCAAGTCGGTGCACTTTATGTCGCCAACAGTTTGTATGTGTTCCACTATGTTCCGTATTGATCCGGCGCATCTGTTGTGGGTGTTAGAGAATCTGGTAGAGGGTCATGTGGTGAACAAGATTAGCGTGCCGACCGATACCGCTGATCAGGCAAGGTTGGCATTGCAGCGGATGCTGGAGGTATCACCGTAATGGGTAGGGTGCGTACCACGCACCATGACTGAATTGTTAAACAAAAATCAAGGTAAAGAATCATGGCTGGACATAGTAAATGGGCAAATATCCAGCACCGTAAAGGTGCACAAGATGCCAAGCGCGGCAAATTATTTACACGCCTGATCCGTGAGATCACGGTTGCTGCAAGAATGGGCGGTGATGATCCGGACTCCAACCCACGCCTGCGCCTGGCGATTGATAAGGGGCTGTCAGGCAATATGTCCAAGGATACCATTGACCGCGCAGTCAAGCGTGGTGCAGGTACTCTGGAGGGTGTGAATTACGAAGAGGCTCGTTATGAGGGTTATGGCCCGGGTGGTGTTGCGGTGATGGTGGATTGCCTGACCGATAACAAGAATCGTACCGTTGCTGAGGTGCGCCATGCCTTTTCCAAGAGTGGTGGTAATATGGGTACGGATGGCTCGGTATCTTATCTGTTTACCAAGACCGGAATGATAAGCTATCCGGCAGGCAGCGATGAGGATGCCATTATGGATGCGGCGCTGGAGGCCAGTGCGGATGATGTGGTGACTAATGATGATGGTTCCATTGATGTATTAACCGATCCCCATGAATTTGTGAATGTGAAGGATGCTATGATTGCGGCTGGTCTGAAACCCGAACTGGCTGAGGTCAGTATGCAGGCATCGACCTCGGCTGAACTGGATTTGAAGGATGCGGAGAAGATGATGCGTCTAATCAATATGCTGGAGGAGCTGGATGATGTGCAGGAGGTTTCTTCCAATGCAGATATCTCAGAAGAAATCCTGGCGCAGTTATAGCCATAGCTGTAACGATGTCACTACGTATCCTTGGTGTTGACCCTGGTTCCAGGATTACCGGTTACGGTATTATCGAGGTGCAGGCGCGGAAGAATGTCTATATCGCCAGTGGTTGTCTGCGCATAAAGGGGGGGTCTCTGGCGGATCGTTTGAAGTTGATATTTGAGGATCTGACCGAGGTGATTGAACAATACAAGCCGGATGAGATGGCGATTGAGCGGGTATTTATGCACCGCAATGCAGACTCGGCATTGAAACTGGGACAGGCGCGCGGGGCTGCGATTTGTGCCGGGGTGATGCAGTCCTTGTCGGTGGCTGAATTTGCCCCGACAGAGATAAAACAGGCGGTGGTGGGGAAAGGGAATGCCAGTAAACAACAGGTTCAACACATGGTGACTGCCTTGTTAAAATTATCCGGTATCCCACAGGAGGATGCAGCCGATGCCTTGGCTGTTGCTTTGTGTCATAGTCATGTTCGTCAAACCCTGGATAGTCTTTCTTCTCAGGGGGCAAAATGATCGGTCGTCTGCATGGCGTGTTGCTGGAGAAACAGGCTCCCTTTCTGTTACTCGATGTGCAAGGTGTGGGTTATGAACTGGAGGCGCCGATGAGTACCTTCTATGATCTTCCTGATGTCGGGGCAAAACTAACTCTGTATACCCATTTGCATGTGCGTGAAGATGCACAGATCCTGTATGCCTTTTATGCTGAGACAGAACGTCGTTTATTTCGTTACCTGATCAAGATTAATGGAGTGGGTGCCAAGCTGGCACTGACTATCCTTTCCGGTTTTCCAGTGGATGAGTTTATTCTTCATATTGAGAGTGAAGATCTGACGGCGTTGACACGTCTGCCCGGGGTGGGTAAAAAGACGGCTGGACGGTTGGTAATGGAGATGCGCGACCGGATTGCCAAGTGGGATTTGAGTTCAGCAACATCGGTTGCGGGTGGTCAATCACGGGGATCTGCTGCCAGTGTAATGAGTGATGCAGTTGATGCCTTGGTGTCGCTGGGATATAAGGAAGCGGATGCGAACAAGATGGTGCGGGCGGTGGATGGTGAGGGCTTGAGTAGTGAGGAGATTATTCGTCAGGCTTTACAGGGGATTGTTAAGTGATGAATTCGAGATATGAAGCGACTATTATTAACAAAGACTCGCCGTGAAACCATCCATGGTGGCTCGACAGCCGCATCCCTGCGGCTGACGGTCTCTGTTAATAATAGTCGCTTCATATCTCGAACTTACCAAACGTATTTTTTTGATAAACATCATGTTATTACAGTAATTAAATAAATCCTTAACGGGATAGCAGTGAATGAGCAGATAATGATAGAAGAAGATCGTCTAATTTCAAATGCACCGACGGGTATTGAAGAACAGCGGGTTGATCGTGCCTTGCGTCCTCAATCGCTGGCGGAGTACATTGGGCAGGTGGCGGTGCGTGAGCAAATGGAGATCTTTATTCATGCGGCGAAAAGACGTGAAGAGGCGTTGGATCATGTGTTGATCTTTGGCCCGCCGGGGTTGGGCAAGACCACACTGGCGCATATTATTGCTAATGAGATGGGAGTCAACCTGCGTCAGACCTCGGGTCCGGTGCTGGAACGGGCGGGGGATCTTGCGGCTCTGTTGACTAATTTGGAACCGAATGATGTGTTGTTTATTGATGAGATTCATCGCCTGAGCCCGGTGGTTGAGGAGGTGTTGTATCCGGCAATGGAGGATCATCAGCTGGATATTATGATCGGTGAGGGGCCGGCGGCGCGTTCGATCAAGATTGATCTGCCACCTTTTACCCTGGTCGGTGCCACCACGCGTGCAGGTCTGTTGACCTCTCCCCTGCGGGATCGTTTTGGTATTGTTCAGCGCCTGGAGTTTTATCAGGTAAAGGATCTGGCCTATATTATCCGGCGTTCCGCTGAGATACTGGGGGTGACCATTGATGATGCCGGGGCTGATGAGCTGGCGCGACGTTCTCGTGGTACACCACGGATTGCCAATCGTTTGTTACGCCGGGTGCGTGATTATGCTGAGGTTAAACATGATGGTACTATCAGCAATGAGGTGGTTACCAAGGCAATGAAGATGCTGGGTGTGGATGACAAGGGTCTGGATGTGATGGATCATCATCTGCTGCGTGCCATTATTGATAAGTTTGCTGGTGGCCCGGTGGGTGTTGATAGTCTGGCGGCGGCGATTGGTGAGGAACGCGGTACCATTGAGGATGTGATTGAGCCTTATTTGATTCAGCAGGGTTTGTTAATGCGTACAGCGAGAGGGCGGGTGGCAATGGCTAGTGCCTATCAGCATCTGGGTTTGTCGGTGCCGCAGGGTGATGAGTTGGGTTTGGGGTAATGGGTGGTTATTTCATTGGAATATATGCTTGGTATGTTCGAGACATGATCCGCTCTGCTCTATCAGAGACACGCCGTGAAACCATCCATGGTGGCTCGATGCCCGCGTCTTTTCGGCAACTGCTCCTGCGTTGCTCTACCTCCTGCATCCATGCAGTCGTGCGGGCAACGGTCTCTGATAGAGCAAAGCAGATCATATCTCTTGAGTTAACGAGGCAATGGTAGTGAGTAGGGAATTTTCCTGGCCGGTGCGGGTCTACTACGAGGATACCGATAGTGCCGGGGTGGTTTATTATGCCAACTACCTGCGTTTTATGGAGCGTGCGCGTACGGAATGGTTACGCAGTATGGGGATTGAACAGGATGTATTACGCGAGCAGCAATCAGTTATCTTTGTTGTGCGTTCGGCACAGATCGATTTTATGCAACCGGCACGGTTTAATGATGCCTTGCAGGTAGTGAGTAGTATTAAGGATCTGCGTAAGGCGAGTATGGTCTTTCAGCAGGATATTATAAAAATGGATGGGGGAGAGCCGTGCGTGTTGTGCAAGGCATCTATTCGTATTGCAGCCCTGAGGGTTGATGATATGAAACCCTGCCCCATCCCGGATGATCTATTACGGGAGATCTCGAATGTCGACTGATTTATCGCTGTTCAGTCTGTTACAAGGCGCCAGCTTCATGGTACAAATGGTGATGCTGATTCTGTTGCTTGCTTCTATTGCCTCCTGGGCTGTGATCTACAATAAATGGAAGTTGCTGCAACAATCACGTAAGGAAGCCGATTGTTTTGAAGAAAACTTCTGGTCCGGGATTGATTTAAGCCAGCTATATAAAGATTTAGGTATGCGCCATAAAAAAAGGCGTGGTATGGATAATATCTTTGAGATGGGTTTTAAAGAGTTTGCCCGTCTCAATCAACAGCCGGGTATTGATCCGATGGCCGTATTGGAAGGTGCCCAGCGTGCTATGCGCGTTGCTCTTTCACGTGAGATTGAGTGTTTGGAAGACAACCTCACGTTTCTTGCGACGGTAGGTTCGATTAGTCCTTATATCGGTTTGTTTGGTACGGTATGGGGCATTATGAATGCCTTTCATTCCTTAGGTGATGTGCAACAGGCCACCCTGGCAATGGTTGCACCCGGTATCGCCGAGGCTTTGGTTGCTACCGCTATGGGTTTGTTTGCCGCGATCCCTGCGGTGATTGCCTATAACCGCTATTCCAATGATACCGAGCGTTTGGAAAATAAATATGATAATTTTTTAGAGGAGTTTTCCTCAGTACTGCAACGCCAACCGCATGAGATTAGTAGTGAGGAGGAATCCTAGGTGGCGCGTACCCGCATCCGCAAACGTCCCATATCCGATATCAATGTGGTTCCCTACATTGATGTGATGTTGGTGCTGCTGGTGATCTTTATGATTACTGCGCCGTTGTTGAGTCAGGGGGTTAAGGTCGATTTGCCACGGGCCTCGGCAGAGATCCTTGAGGCTAATAGTAAAGACCCTCTGATTGCAACAGTGGATGCCCAGGGGCAGTTATATCTCAATATTGGTGAGCTGCCGAATCAGGCGATTCCGCCGCAGTTACTGGTGAATCGTGCGGCTGCTTATCTACAGATGCGACCAGGAACCCCAGTGTTGGTGCGGGGAGACAATAATGTGGGTTATGGCAAGGTGGTGCATGTCATGACCTTATTACAGAATGCGGGTGCCCCTAGCGTTGGTCTGATGACTGATATGCCGGATAACGAGAAGAGTTTATGAAGTATTCTCTTCAAGGCAATCGTCGGGGTTTAATGATCTCTCTGCTGGGACACCTACTATTGATTAGTCTGTTCTTTATCGTGCCGGATAAGTCGCGCCCACTACCGACCCGGGTTGAGTCATCATCGGTTAAGCCAGTGGAGGCAATGGTGATTGATGCCAGTCAGCTGGATAGTGAATTACAGAAGTTACGGAATCTGGAACAGCGTAAGCGAGATGTCGAGCAACAACGGGTTAAGGTGTTACGTGAGCAGGCGCAGCTGGCAAAGAAGCAGCGTCAACGCGAAGAGCAACGCCTGGCTGAGGCAAAACGTAAAAAAAATGAGGCCAGTGCGCTCAGCAAGAAGATTGATAAAAAACGTATTGCTGCCGAGAAACGAGAGCTAAAAAAACAGCGTGAACGTAAACGTCAGGCGGTATTAGAGAATAAGCGTCTGCAGCAGATTAAGGACAAGCAAGTTGAAGTAGAGCGTAAACGGAAGGTAGAAGAGCAGCGTCTGGCCCAGGTTGAACGCAAGCGCAAGCTGGAAGAAAAACGTCAGCGTAAAATTCAGCAAGAGGCTGAACAACAACGCAAGGAAATTCTTGCGCGTAAACTCAAGGCCGAGCAGGAGGCTGAGAAACAGCGCAAGGCTGTGGCTGCGCATAAACGCAAGCAGGCAGAACAGGCCTTGCGGCGTGAGGCAGAGCGTGAGCTACAGGCAAATATCGCGCGAGAACAACAGCAACGCAATGCACGTCTGATTAATGAATATATTGCCGCGATTAAAAGTAAGGTTCAGCGTAACTGGTTACAATATGCGGGTAATCAAAAGGGTAAGTCCTGTGTGGTGCGGGTACGGTTGATTCCTGGTGGTGATGTACAGTCGGTGCAGATTACACGCAGTAGTGGGGACAGCGCCTTTGATCAGTCGGTTGAGCAAGCGGTGTTTCGTGCCGCACCCCTGCCGGTGCCTTCTGACCCCGAGTTGTTTAATGCCTTTCGGGATGTTAGTTTCGTCTTTACCCCTGGTGGATAGATTGTTATGAGTATTTTATGTGATTTGTTGTCATTTTCGCGTAGGCAGGGATTTAAATCAGGGGGTAGGGTGCGTACCACGCACCAAGTGATATGAAAAATTTATTTAGAATTTCTTTGGTGCTCTTATTGTGCACAATCTCTAATGCTCATGCCTTGTTGCAGATCGAGATTACCAAGGGTATGCAAGGTGCCCTGCCGATAGCGATTCAGTCCTTTCGAGATGAGACCGGAGTGTTCAGTCAGCAACAGGGAGTTGCCGGGATTGTTGCCGATGATCTGTATCGTAGTGGTAAATTTTCACCTTTAGCGGTAGATAAAATGCCAGCACCATCAGTGCAGGGCAGTGCTATTCATTTTTCTGAATGGCGTGCGTTGGGGGTTGATAACCTGCTGACCGGGGTTATTAAACGGGTGGGGGGTAATGCCTATGTGGTTAAGTTCCGCCTCTATGATGTCCTTAGTTCCAAGATGCTGGAAGGGCGTAATATCCCGATTACAGTCGACCAGTTGCGTAGGGCCGCACACCATATCAGTGATATTGTTTATGAGGTTTTGACCGGTCGTCCGGGTGCCTTTAATACCCAGATTGCCTATGTGACCTCCACCGGTCAACAGGCCGCTAAACGCTATCAGTTGCAGATTGCGGATGCGGATGGCTATGCTGAGCAAGAGATCCTGACCTCAAGGCAACCCATTATGTCACCGGCCTGGTCACCGGATGGTCGTCGCTTGGCTTATGTCTCTTTTAAAAACAAGCGCTCGCATATCTATGTGCAGGATGTAGAGCAGGGCTCGCGTAAGGTGATGCCTTCTTTCCCCGGGATTAATGGTGCGCCAAGCTGGTCACCGGATGGGCAGAGTCTGGCACTGACCTTGTCAAAGGATGGTAATCCTGAGATTTATATTTTGAATATTGCCAGTGAAAAATTACATCGTCTGACACGTAGCCCAGCGATTGATACGGAACCCGCATGGTCACCGCAAGGTGAATATATTGTCTTCACCTCGGATCGTGGAGGTAAACCACAGCTCTACAAGATCCCGGTACAGGGCGGACATGCTAAACGTATCAGTTTTGAAGGTAATTATAATGCCGATGCCAGCTTCTCACCGGATGGTAAGTATATCGCGATGGTGCATGGCAATCGCGGACGTTTTCAGATTGGTGTAATTAATATGGAGAGTGGGGTGTTACGTCTGGTTAGTAGCGGAAAGCTGGATGAATCGCCAGGTTTTTCACCCAATGGTGATATGATCATCTTTGCTACCCAGGTGGATGGGCGCGGAGTATTGTCGGCGATCTCGGTCGATGCCAAAATTAGCCAGCAATTAAAACGTGCCAGTGGTGAGGTTAGAGATCCATCGTGGTCACCCTATCTGAGAACAAAGTGATGATGCAACGATTTTATTTAAGGAGTAAAAGGGATGAATAACAAAAAATTATGGGTGTTGTTGTTGATGAGTATCGGGTTTTTATCCGCTTGTCATGGGGGTAAGCATGGTGACCTGATTGTGATTGATCATGCTGACCCGTCGGGTTCTTCTGTTGCCGGTGATATTGCGGGGCAGGGTTATGATGGTGCTAACGGGCAAGGTCGTGGTGCCGATCAGGGTGATGATGTTCATGTCAGTGGTGCTAAACAGGATTATATGATGAGTTCGGATGCCTGGCGTGATCCAGATAGTCCATTGGCCAAGCGTAAGGTTTATTTTGCCTATGATAGCAGTGAGATCAATGCCGATGGCCAGGCGGTTATTGCCTTGCATGCGGAGTACCTGGTCAGGCATCGTGCGATGAAAGTTAATCTGGAAGGCCATACCGATGAACGGGGTTCGCGTGAATATAATGTGAGTCTGGGTGAACGCAGAGCACAGGCCGTGCGTCGTTTGCTGGAATTGCATGGAGTGAATGCCGACCAACTCACGTTGACCAGTTATGGTGAAGAAAAACCGGATCTGGATGGCCATGATGATGAGGCGTGGTATTTCAATCGCAGGGTTGAGATTTCCTACCAGGAGTAAGATTGATGTCAATAAAAGAAAATTCAGTTCGAGCAAAGATCTCGCGCAGGCTGATCCCGATGCTATTATTGTTTTCCGTCGGCAATGTAGTCGCAGAGTCGCCACAAGTTGTTGAAGCTGGAATACCCTCTTCGATGGAGCCTCAGGCACCGAATAATAGTATGCTGGAAATGTTGAGCATGCTGGAGCAGTTGCAGCAGGATATGCGGGTATTGCGTGGTGAGATCGAGATGCAGAGCAATCAGGTTCAGCAGATTCAGAAACGTCAGCGTGATCTGTACGTGGATATTGATCGGCGGTTACATTATCTGGAAATGACGCGTACCGGTAGTGGCAAGGCCGAGGTGCCACCGTCGATGACTGGCGGTATTACGACAACAATGGTGAACAGTGGTGCCATCGTAGCAAGCCCGCCAGTCGATAATGTGGCTCCAGTATCAAAGCCGGTAGTGGTAAAGAAGGATGGGGGCAGGAATGAGTTATACGATCATGCCCTGGGTCTGCTGCGTGAGGCACGTTATGATGATGCGGCGAGAGGATTTCGACGTGTATTACTGGAGACTCCCAATAGTAGTTATACCGATAATGCGCAATATTGGTTGGCTGAGACCTTCTATGTGACCCGTCGTTTTGAACAGTCACTGAATGAGTTTCAGAAATTACTGGATAAATACCCGGATAGTGGTAAACGAGCCGATGCCTGGCTTAAGATGGGTTATATCTATTATGAATTAAATAATGATAGCGAGGCACGCGCACGCCTGGGTCAGGTGTCGACACAGTACGCAGGCACCACGGCGGCGCGTCTGGCAGAAGAACGTTTACGACGCATGAAGGGTGAAGGTCGTTAGGGATGGCAGAACAGCCCGTCGATAACAAGGGTCGTCTACGCATTACCGAGATTTTCTATTCCCTACAGGGTGAAACCTCATTGAGTGGTCTGCCTACAGTCTTTATTCGGCTGACCGGTTGCCCTCTGCGTTGCCATTATTGCGATACTGAATATGCCTTTAGTGGTGGTCAGTGGATGCTGCTGGATGAGATCCTGGCGCAGTTGGAACACTATAATACTCGTTATGTCACCGTGACCGGTGGTGAGCCACTGGCACAAAAGGCGAGTCTGGAGTTGATGCAAAGGCTTTGTGATCAGGGTTATCAGGTCTCACTGGAGACCAGTGGTAGCCTGAGTATTGCTGCAGTGGATGACAGAGTCAGTCGTATTGTGGATATCAAGACCCCGGGTTCAGGTGAAGATAGCAAGAATGATTATGCCAATATCGATGAATTGCAGACCAATGATCAGCTTAAGTTTGTGATTACAAAGCGGGCTGATTATGACTGGGCAAAAGAGATAATGAAGCAATATGCGCTGGATACACGTTGTGAGGTTCTATTCTCACCGGTTGCTGATCAGATATCAGCAACTGATCTGGCCGACTGGATATTACAGGATCAATTGCCAGTGCGTTTTCAACTGCAGTTGCACCGTATTCTCTGGGGTGATACAGCAGGTAAGTAATGAGTGAGAAACAAAAAAGAGCCTTGATACTACTCTCGGGCGGACTGGATTCAGCTACCGTGTTGGCAATGGCGAAGGAACAGGGTTATGTCTGTTATGCCTTGAGCCTGAGTTATGGTCAGCGTCATAATGCTGAGTTGTTGGCAGCAAAGCAGATCGCAGACCATCTGGGTGCGAAAGAGCACAAGGTGATTGCGCTCGATTTGGGTGCTATCGGTGGTTCCGCCCTGACTGATATGAGTATTGCTGTGCCAGATACCCCCGCCGAAGGCATACCGGTAACCTATGTGCCTGCGCGTAATACTATTTTCCTGTCATTGGCTCTAGGTTGGGCCGAGGTATTGCAGTGTAGTGACCTGTTTATCGGGGTCAATGCCGTGGATTATTCCGGTTATCCCGATTGTCGTCCTGAGTATATTGAGGCCTTTCAGCAGATGGCGAATCTTGCCACTAAGGCCGGGGTTGAGGGTGAACCCTTTACCATCCATGCCCCTCTGATCAATATGAGCAAGGCCGATATCATCCAGGCAGGGGCTGTTCTCGGGATTGATTATGCCCAAACCGTCTCCTGTTATGCCGCTAATACAGAGGGAGAGGCCTGTGGGGTATGTGATTCCTGTCGTCTGCGCGCCGCCGGTTTTGCCGATGCGGGCGTGGAAGATCCCACACGATATCAATAAATCCTTTTTTATCCTCAAGGTAGCCCCTTTTCCTTTGCCAAAGCCCCCTCGCTTGGGGTATTATATGCGCCCCGCAAGGGCCGTTAGCTCAGTTGGTAGAGCACCGGACTTTTAATCCGATGGTCGAGCGTTCAAGTCGCTCACGGCCCACCAAATAAATCAAAGGCTTAGCAGAAATGCTAAGCCTTTTTTTGTGTCTTGGAACGTGACAATTTTGAGCTGTTTTGTCACATTTGCGTCACGTTTTTTGTATTTAATTTAGTATGCTATTATTATGGTTAGTAATGCATCATAATGCATCATAATGAGTCATGATTTATTGAATTGGCACATAACATACATAAGGTTCATTTGTGGAAACAAGAATACCTATACGGCTTGAGCAAGACCCAATTATCGAATCTGTTTTTGAGGTCAGATTTTCAAGTTCTGAGAAGGAAGTCTCTGAACTTTTACCTGGCATGATCTTTGGTAAATTAAAGTCAAAGTTCCCTAAATTTGAAAATTTACCTGTAAAACAAATCCCTAAAGAAATAAGGCAACAGGATCCTGATTTACGATACAGGCCTTTAGTATCTTTGCAGGGTGATTCTAGTAAGGTTCAGATAGGTGATCATCTTTTTTCATTACATATCAAAAGACCATATATAGGCTGGGATGAGAAAAAAAAGTTAATCTCAATATTAATCGATTGCCTGAAAGGGACAGGGTTAATTGAGACGGTTGAAAGATTCTCATTGAAGTACGTAAATATTATTCCTAGCGAACCAGATGCAGATAATGTTTTCCCATCCCTGAAAGTAGGCCTGCAGTTAGGTGATCTTCCTGTGACTGACCAGGGATTACATATAAGGTCTGAGGCGTCTATAGGTGGAGTAAATGTTCTTATTAATATTATCCCATCAGCTTATTTTATGGAAGATGGAGAAAAAATTAAAGGAGCTGTTCTTGATGTGGATGCTATTAAAGATTTAGGTGTGGGGAATGACTTAGATAGTATATTGTCTTACTTAGACGAAGTTCATGAAATAGAAAAGACTGTGTTTTTTGGTCTGCTGAAACCAGAAACAATCAATAAAATGGGACCTACATGGGAGTGAAGTTATGACATATTCCGATGAGTTAATATCTAATATGAATGGTATGGGAACCTGTAGTGCAATAGGAGTACTGTCTCTTTGTATTGCAGGTGGGGTATTGCCTAATGACGTAGAAGCTGGCTTCAATTTTTATGTTGAGCCCCCCAGTATTTATCATGAACACATCAGCCCAACGGTAGGAACACAACTGCCATCTTTTAGTGAAAGCCATCAATATGATGATTTTGTTGCTAACCTGCCTAAGAAACATAGAGTTAATGTAAAGGTTAGATCGATTAGAAAAATGGAATTCTGTACAAGTTTGTTAGATTGAGGAAGGGAGCATCTTAGTGTCTTCATACCCATGGTATGAACAGATCAATGGGGCAGATTTGCAGCAAGGTGACATTTTGCACCGCTACCCTATATTTATTCATTTGCCTTATACAATACCTGCAAATATAGATGCTGGTGAAATGCCGGATGTTTCTGCTGATTTTTTGGAGGCGAATGTTATTGTTTTAACGCAGTCTTGTGATCTCGCTCATGCCAAAGTTGAGATGCTTATAGTATGTCCGGTGGTTGATCTAGGTGATGTGTTCCCTTCAACAATGCATGATAATGAGAAAAAAAGTCGCTTTGAAACGATTAGGCAAGGTAAGGAACCAGCATTCCATATGATCGCTTGTGATGGTGATATTTCAATAGCCACCTCGATAATTGATTTTAGGCGAATATATACAACACCAAAGGAATCGGTTATTAATTTTGTTTCACAAGTTGGGGAAAGGGTTAGGCTACTTCCTCCATATAGGGAACATCTTTCACAGGCATTTGCTAGGTATTTTATGAGGGTAGGCTTACCAGAAGATATTCCTGCCTTTAAATAATTGGCTCTTCAGGAAAATTAGTGGGTAAAATATAGCGGATTCGTAACAAGAGAGATCGTTTTTCAGGGGATTAGGGTAGAGCATCCTGCCC
>JAADJB010000022.1 GCA_013151035.1 Gammaproteobacteria bacterium | reverse complement strand
TGGATAACCCATTGATTACTCTCTCTGCCCGCTCTCATTAGTTATTGAAGTCCCATCATACTGGGTGGACAACTATCCTGACAGAGGGGGGGACTGCATCGGTAGTCTTTATCAGCGGCTGTCGCCCGCAAGGATGCGGGTATCAAGCCTACAGGGATGTATGTACGGCGTGTCGATGATAAAGACTACCGATGTGGTTCTCGGTTTATAACCACTAAAGTGTTATTTTGGTTTCTGTAATAAGTATGATATTCATCGAAAAAATATGCCTGGTCAGTTCGAGACATGAATCGCACTTCTCTATCAGAGACACGCCGTGAATACATCCGTGTAGGCTCCACGCCCGCGTCTTTTCGGCAACTGCTCCTGCGTTGCTCTACCTCCTGCATCCATGCAGTCGTGCGGGCAAGGGTCTCTGATAGAGAAGCGCAATCCCTGTCTCTTGGGTTAACAGAACAGCAGTAACAATATATAATTGATCAGAGGTTCCTTAATATTTAGTTGACGCGTTATCTCCGTAAAGGGATTATGGCTCAATGAAGTCACCCACACGTCCTGCTAAACAAAAATCCCACCACTCACTGCGTATTATTGCGGGCAAATGGCGTGGTCGTCGCCTTGATTTTCCCGTGTTAGCGGGTGTCAGACCAACACCGGAACGGGTGCGGGAGACGCTATTTAACTGGTTGGCTCCGGTTATTCATGGGTCTCGTTGTCTGGATCTGTATGCTGGGAGTGGTGCCCTGGGTCTGGAGGCAGCCTCCCGTGGGGCGGCAAAGTCAGTATTAGTTGATAGGGCGGCCCCCATAATTGCAGCACTTGGACAGCATTGTGAACATTTACAGGCAGAAAATATTGAGTTGATCCAGAGTGATGCCTTTGCCTTCCTGAAAAATAATAAGGATCTATTCGATATTGTGTTCCTGGATCCTCCCTTTGCCGATAACCTGATGGAGCAATCGCTAGCATTATTGCTGGAAACGGATTGCCTAAGACCTGATGCACGGGTCTATATTGAGATGAAGAAGGGTGATCGACCTGTATTACCTGCGGGTTGGGAGTTTTTACGCAGTAAACAGGCGGGTCAGGTGGAGTATCATTTGTTGGTAAGAAACACTAAGAGCTGAGACTGGAGTCGGTGTATTTTACAATATCAGGTCAATATTCTGTCGGTATTCTTTACTTTTTTACGGAATTTAAAGCCAAGGTTTTTTATAACTCTTTGTTATAAAAGTATATTGCTATGTGGCGCGGAATCTGCATTACTTCTAATCATACCTGCATACCAATGCGGAACATGAATATCAACCAATGGAGTGATGAATAATGAATACGATGAAATCTATTTCCTACAAGTTGAGTGCGACAGCTATCAGCCTTGGCTTATTATTCACAATGAACGTGAATGCTGGAACAAATCCACCAGTTATTGATGAATATTTTGATGGGTTCTCTGGTGAGTTTGTTGTCCACACAGACTATGACCAGATATATGGCTTTGCGGTCGCTAATGATACGGCCATAGATAGCTTTATTTTTATCCCCCCCTCTAATACCATTCTGACTGGCTGGCAGACAGCCATTGTTAGTGATGTAGACTGGGATGCTGGTTTTCTTTTTGATGATGGTTTTGGTTCTAGCATAACATCGTGGGAAACACCTGATACGAGTTTGCTACCATTTTCAAGTTGGTCGGATGGTGCTAGTCAGGCAATCGTCTATTGGGCTGGTGATGGGATTAAGCCACTTTCACCATACAGCAGCACGGGTGGGTTCATGTTTGAGGCTGGTTTTTCCGCCTCTCCCTTTCTTGTATTCGGTGATGGTTTCGTTCCAGGGGGCGAGGTAACGAACGAGATCTCTTCGGTGCCTTTACCTGCTGCAGTGTGGTTATTTGGTTCTGCGCTGATTGGCTTGTTCGGGTTTGTGCGACGACGTTAATGGCTCTGCTATGTTAAGTTTAATAAAAAGGCAGTCTAATCAGGCTGCTTTTTTATTTGGCATCTTTTATGTGCCTGGCGGTGCGGATAGCGAGGGCCTCAATGGTCAGTGAGGGCCCCTCACCACCACCTGAGCTGGGGAATACACTGGCATCAGCAATATATAGATTATGCCAGCGGTGGCTACGTCCAAAGGCATTAACCACCGATGTCTCGGGATTGGTGCCCATTCGACAACTACCAAATACATGGGTGGCATTAAAGGCATCGTAGCTACCATATTCCTCGATTAATTGCTCGACCCCGGAGGCCTTGAGAATGGCTCGGGTCTTGCTCTGCATGAATTCCAGTCGTTTAATCTCTGCCGCTTCAACCTGGCTGTGGATACGCGCCAGCGGATTGCCGAATGGATCTCGATCTTCACTTGAAAGGTCGATGAAGGTGCCAGGGTTGGGTAGACATTCGCCAACACTGACAACGGTCTGTATGCGACCAAATAGCTCGCGCATACGTTGTTTGTGGCTATGTCCCCAGCCACCCACTACGCGTGAGGCATAATTGATTGGCCCCACCAGGTCAGCCTCGGCAGGCCCGGCACCGAAGCGGCAACCACCAATAACTCCGGGGATAGCATCAGGCTTATTGAAATCCCAGCAGATGCTATCCACGGTGACTCCGCGATGACTGCCCAGAGCCTCTGATGCCAGCCCACTGCTGATCCATGCCACTGTTTCCATAAAGTTTTTACCGACCTCGCCGGATTCATTGGCAAGGCCATCGGGTGCAGTGGTGCTTTCGGATAACAGTAATAGGCGGGGTGTCTCGACCGCGCCTGCGGCCAATACCACGATAGATGGGGATAGACGTTGTTCCTGCCCTTGTTGGTCTCGATAGATAATCCCGCTGACTTTATCGGATGAATCGGTTTCAAGCCGTGTGACGGTACTTTGTTCCATAATTGTGCAGTTGCCAGTGGCAACGGCCTGGCGCAGAAAAGTGACATCCACGCTACCCTTGTCGGTTCGTGGGCAGCCTCGACCACAGTTCGCGCAGTAGTTGCACTGTGGCCGTCCATCATAGGGTTTTGATAGTATTGCCAGGCTATTTGGAATCCAGCTCATACCTAATTTTTGACAGCCTGCTCCTAGTTTTTGGCTGGCGTAGCTGAGTGGGTGCGGAGGTAATGGGAAGGCGCTGTATCGGGGACGGCTGTGATCCTTTTTTGAACCTGCGACACCGATGACCTTTTCTGCCTGTTGGTAATAGGGTTCGAGTTCATCGTAGCTCAATGGCCAGTCGGCAGCCACACCAAAGCGGGTCTTCATTTGCATTGAGGCCGGGTTCATCCGGTGTGCCTCGCCGGTAAAGTGGAGCGTGCTGCCGCCAATGCCACGTACATGCTGATAGCCCCAGGCTTGACGACGATTGCCTTTAACCATTTGACCCATAAGATGATTCCACGAGCGTAGATGCGATAATTTGGGGTCGAGTTGCTGTAGTGGCGCAAACACCTGATCACGAGTGGCATCCAGCTTGTCGGGGAAACGAAGGGTTTCCCATTGGGGTTTGTCCAGTAGGTAGTCAGTGTAGGGATCATAAGAAGGGCCGGCATCGAGTACCAATACCTGTATGCCCGCTTGAGCCAATGCCCAGGCACAAGCACCACCGCCAGCACCCGCACCAATAATAACCACATCGGCTACCCGTTTATTCATAGTGTATTGCTATCGGGTGCTTGTGTATAATCGATGAATCCTGCTGGCTGTGGTGGCCCGTTAAAGCCAAGATTGCTCCAGCTTTGTGGATGCGAATAGTAGAACAGGAAGCTATCCTTGCGTATCTGTTCGAAGAATAGACGCTGGGCAGAGGGCATCTTTGTCGCCTCGGCCATGCGTACAATCGCTTCTCGTTGCGCCTGGGTTAATAGTGTAAAACCCCGCCTGTTATATTGTGCGTAGGCCATCTTGTCGAGCCAGGCAAGACCACCATGCAACAAACGTGTGTAGTTTGGATGGTTGGCGACACGGGTGAGTATCTCTTCATCAATACCGAGTTGGCTGGCACTGGGGGTTTCATCTTCAGGTAATAACACGTCGATAAATGCGCGTAGGGTGTTTTGTTGCGGGTTATGGTTTATGGGTTGCCCAAGACTGATGCTGGCTGTAGAGGCAGAGCCAGCCCATGTGGATATCATCCCGGCAAGTGAATATTTGAGGAAAAACCGACGTTTCATCGCTCTATTCTAACCTGAATTCATCCCCTTGGGGTGTGGGCTTGGTTGCTTAGCATAATCCGTGCATAATATGGCTATGAAGATTGCAGTCTATCCGGGTACCTTTGATCCCATTACCAATGGTCATACTGATCTGGTGCAACGTGCCGCCGTTTTATTTGATCGGGTAATTGTTGCAGTGGCTAGTTCACCGGGTAAAAAACCAGTTTTTGATAGTGAGCAGCGTGTTGCCCTGGCAAATGCCGTTCTTTCGGGGATTGATAATGTCGAGGTGCTGAGTTTTGATTGCCTGTTGGTCGATTTTGTACAGCAACAGGGTGCGAATGTGATTCTGCGCGGCTTGCGAGCAGTCTCTGATTTTGAATATGAGTTTCAGTTGGCGAGTATGAATCGACAACTGGCTCCTGAAGTAGAAACCTTGTTTTTAACACCTTCGGAGCAATTTTCCTTTGTTTCCTCCAGTCTGGTACGGGAAATTGCCAGTCTGGGTGGGGATGTTTCGCCTTTTGTGCATGAAAAAGTGATGGATGCACTGCGTAGCCGCATGAGATAATGTTAGCCAGTTTGGTATGTGTAGGAGTTTTTGATGGCCTTAATAATCACTGATGAATGTATTAACTGTGATGTGTGTGAACCTGAGTGTCCGAATGGGGCAATTACTCAGGGTGAAGAGATCTATGAGATTGACCCCGACCTGTGTACCGAGTGTGTCGGGCACTATGATACCTCGCAGTGCGTAGAGGTCTGCCCGGTCGACTGTATCCCGCTTGATCCTGATCATGAAGAGACGCGTGAAGCGTTACAGCTAAAGTACCAACGTATTATTGATGCGGGTTAACGTTTCTATTCGATTTTTGTTCTATGCTTGGCTACTGATTGCAGGAGGGCTGGCTGGTGCGGGTGACCGTCTAAAGCCAGCCGCCGCTGCCATTGCCAGTGCTCATCCGTTGGCGACAGCGGCAGGTATGGATATCCTTGCTCATGGCGGTAACGCCTTTGATGCCGCAGTCACGGTGAGTGCCGTACTCGCGGTGGTTGAACCTTATAGTTCAGGTCTTGGTGGTGGCGGTTTCTGGTTATTGCATCGTGCCAGTGATGCACTCGATGTGATGATTGATGGTCGTGAACGGGCACCATTAAGAGCGCATCGGGCATTGTACCTGGATCAGCAAGGTAATGTGATCAAGCGGCTCTCTATGGATGGGGTATCAGCGGCGGCTATTCCTGGTGAGCCAGCAGCACTGGTTCATCTATCAGAAAAATATGGGCGACTACCTTTGTCGCAGGTGTTTGCTCCTGCTATTCGTTATGCCCGTAATGGCTTTCGGGTGGATAAGCACTACATTGATATGACTCGGTTTCGTCTACGAGCCTTGCGTCTATCGGTCGCATCGCGTGCGATATTTCTGAACAAGGGACAATTACCTGCGTTGGGTGACAAAATTGTGCAAAAAGATCTGGCGGATACCTTTGAACATCTGGTTAATCAGGGACACCAGGGATTTTATGGCGGGATGATTGCGCGGCAATTGGTCGCTGCGGTAAAGGCGGCGGGTGGTATCTGGACCGAGGAAGATTTAACGGCCTATCAAGTCGTGGAAAGAACGCCATTGGTCGGTCAATATCGTGGCCTGAAAATTACTTCGGTAGCTCCACCTTCATCGGGTGGCGTTGCCCTGATTACCATGCTGAATATGTTGTCAGCCTACGACCTGGAATCAATGACAACGGTACAACGTAGCCATGTGTTGATTGAGGTGATGCGTCGAGCCTATCGAGATCGTGCCTTGTATTTGGGCGATATGGATCAGATCACTATTCCGTTGCAGCATCTGTTATCTACATCACATGCGGATGACTTGCGGCATTCCATACAATCGGATGATGCCAGTGTCAGTGCATCCTTTGCTGATGCCTCAAGTCTACAGGAAGGTCGGGATACCACACATTTCTCCATACTGGATAAGGAAGGTAATCGAGTCGCCGCTACCATGAGTATTAATTATCCCTTCGGCTCCGGTTTTACTGTGCCTGGTACCGGTATCCTGTTAAATGATGAGATGGATGATTTTTCATCCAAACCCGGGGTGCCGAATGTCTACGGGCTGGTAGGTGCTGAGGCGAATGCCATTGCCGCAGGCAAACGCCCCTTATCGAGTATGTCGCCAACTTTTGTTGAAGGTAAGGATGGCGTGGCCATACTGGGTACTCCAGGTGGTAGTCGGATTATCAGCATGGTGCTGTTGGGTATACTGGACTTCGCTGCAGGTCATAATGCGGATTCATGGGTGAGCCTGCCACGTTTTCATCACCAGTATCTGCCCGATTATGTGCAATACGAGGCAGCGGCATTTGATGACGATACCCTGGTTGATCTTGAAATGATGGGGCACCAGATGCAACCCTTGCAAGGGCGCTATGGCAATATGCAGGCTGTTTTTTGGGATAAAAAGGCAGGTAAGGTCAGTGCCGCCAGTGATCCCCGAGGTAATGGCAGCGCACGAGTTGAATGAAAAATCTCAAGAAATTTCAAGGGGTCAGAGCTCTTGAAAATT
Organism: Gammaproteobacteria bacterium; assembly: GCA_013151035.1. Lineage (NCBI taxonomy): Bacteria > Pseudomonadati > Pseudomonadota > Gammaproteobacteria > Gammaproteobacteria bacterium. Next base: position 19,203 of record JAADJB010000022.1, on the reverse strand, counting down.
CGAGGGATGCTGTCATTCCCGCGCAGGCGGGAATCTATCTATAATAATGTATAAACCCTCATGGATCCCCGCCTGCGCGAGGATGACAATTGTTTTTCAAGAGCTCTGACCCCTTGAAGTTCTAATGCTGGCAGTGGGGGCAATAAAAGCTTGAGCGTTGTCCCTGTCGTAGTTGTTTGATGGTTGTCTGGCAGACAGGGCAGGGTTCACCAGCGCGACCGTAGACCTGTAGTTGTTGACTGAAGTAGCCGGGTTTTTTCTCACCATTAACAAAATCACGCAGGGTGGTTCCACCGGCCTTGATCGCCTTTTGCAGGACATCCTGTATAGCACTTACCAGATCGCTATAGCGTTTTTTCGAGATCTTACCGGCGGCGCAGGCAGGATGGATATGTGCCATAAAAAGGGACTCACTGGCATAGATGTTTCCCACGCCAGCAATAACCTTCGCATCCATAATAAAGTTTTTTATAGCCGTCTTTCTGTTTCTGGATCGTTGATGTAGATATTCCGGATTAAAATCAGTGCCGAGAGGCTCCGGGCCAAGCCTGGTGAACAGCGGGTGCTGGTCAATCGGTTGGTCGGTTAGCAGGATGGCACCAAAGCGGCGTGGGTCGGTGTAGCGTAAACAGGTGTTTTTATCAAAGATAAAATCCACGTGGTCATGTTTTTCAACCACGCTTTCCGGGTGGGTAATATAGAACGAACCGGACATGCCGAGGTGGATGATGAGGGTGTGTTGGCGCGTTTTGATTAGCAGGTATTTAGCTCGGCGTTCAACCTGCAGGATTTTTTTACCTTGAAGTAGCTGCGGTAGATTATCAGGTATCGGCCAGCGTAATTGATGATGACGGATAATGGTTTTCTGGAATGACTTGCCTGTGATATGAGGGCTAATACCTCGACAGGTGGTCTCGACTTCAGGTAGTTCAGGCATAAAAAACTCTTGCTGTTGTTTTGTTTTCTATCATGTTCTTTATCTATCCTTTCCGCACAGGCGGGAATCCATAAACCAATAGATCTCCGCATACGCGAGGATGACAATATTGCGCTGAGATGACAAGCCTACGCGAGGATGATAGGGATACCAGGCTAAGGATTTAGCAGTGGCATTTTCCCTTTGGTAAAGTAATGTGCTTCTGTACTGAATAAGGCCAGCCCGGTATCCTTGACCAGATGCACTTGTTTACCAATCTGTATATAACGATAACCATTAATCTGTTCGGTGATGCCAAAATTGATTTTAATGTCATTGAAGCGGAGTTGTACCAGCGCCGGGTTCAGCTGAATATCGGACAGGTTTAATTCATTGGCAGGATATTCCTTGATGGATTTCAGTTTGGCAACTTCAAGTAATAGCCTGACCAGGGTTTCATTGGCGGCAACCTCGGGTTGTTGGTCAATATACCAGAGGCCATCCTTTTTTTTCGTTAAGGACAAGGTGGATTGCTTGCGGGTGATCGCGATGTGATGGATCTTTGCCGGGCTTAATTCGGTAATGGGTCGAGCCATGATCTTTTGACGAGTCTCTTCAGGCACTCGCCAGTTAATCACCAGGATAAGCAAGATGATGCCAAGATTGATTAAACTTCGTGAGCGCATAAGAAGGTCTCTTGCATGATAACTATCTTCGGTTTCGTCGTGTACGAATGATTATACCCGTAATAAATAAACTCAGGGGCAGGATAAATAAAAAACCAAAGGCGATAATGTATTGAACATTTCTGCCAAGATTAAGTTGGATGTTATGTTGTTTTCGTATTGGTATATCGATGAGGCTATCGTTATGATTTAACCAGTGAATGATATTGCTGGCAAACTCAAGGTTGGATCCATTTCCTATGTAGGCATTAGAAGCGAAGTCACCGTCACCAATAATGATGATTCTTTGTTGTCGGCTTTGTCCCTGGTGTTGAATCTCGCGTTGCATCGACCAGCCCAGATCAAGCGGCCCGGCCTGTTCGGCTGTGTCCGAGTCAAAGTGTATGGTATCACTGATCGGGCCGCTCTCGGTCCAACTTCTTTTGCTTGTTTGTAGCAAGACCCGGGTTTGCCATTGAGGCTCCGAGCGGTCTTGTAATGCCACGGGTTGGGGTAACAGGCTGCCAGCACTTAATGATTGATTCAGGGGATGCCCAGGGTAGTCCGTGATGTAGACAAAGGAAGGGTCGCCGATATCGAGTAACAGGCTATTGGCATCCACTGCCATCCCCGGTAGACGATAGATTCCGAGTTGTTGCTCTATCTCATAAAGGTGTGCATCGGCTCCCGGCTCAGTGAGCCATAACAAGTTGCCCCCCCTATTAATATATTGTCTGATGATATTGATCTCACCCTGTAGTAGGTCACTTTGTGGTGATGCTATGACCAGCGTCTGTGTATTGTCGGGAATGGACAGGGTCTGTGCCAGGTTGAGTTGTTGTATTCTGATACCTTGTTGTTGCAGTCGCTGTGTCAGGGTTGAAAGGTCGTGGCTGGCATCACTGAACGGTTTACGTTCACCATGCCCGGTAAGGAAGAGTAGCCACTGTTGCTGTTGTTGTATCAGTTGGCCAATGGCATTGCTTATGCTTTGCTCATCAATACGCTGTATGGTTTTACTCCGCCCCTGGTATTGAATTAGAGTCTCACCGTTCAGGCGTACATTGTATTGACGTACCATTTTGGGGTGCAGGTCGGGATTGATAAATGTGATTTTGATCTGTTCACTATGCCGTTGATAGCGTTTAAGGAGACCGCTAATCTGTTGGCGCAGGGGCTTGTTTGTGTGCATGAATACGGTGAATTCCAGTGGCTCATGTAATTGTGTGACAAGCTGGATGCTGGCTTCAGAGAGGGAATTTTGTTGTTGTTTTGTCCAGTCGCTGTGGTAATTGTATTGTTGATTCAGGCCATGCAGAAGACTGGTTGCCAGTAAAAATAGAATGATAAAGCTATAGCCCTGCAAGCGATCAATGAGCCTTTCTGAGAGCCTGTTTTTCATCGTCGACTCATATCCAGATGATTGATACTTAACCCCAGGCTGGTGATGATTAACAATAGAAAGTAAAACACATCGCTACTATTGACCATGCCATTCATAAACGATTGTTGGTGTCGCAGGATGGAGATGTATGAAAATAATGCATCACTATTGCCTGGGTTGGTTCCTGCCCAGTCAATAATCCATAACAGTAATAACACGCCAAAGGTGCCCGTAGCCGCAATAGTGGGTGAGTGGGTCAGGCTGGACATCAACAGACCGATGGCGCTAAAACTGGCGAGTAATAGTGCCAGCCCTAATAAGGCAGCATAGAGTCTACCAGTATCAATTGTTGCACCTGCCAGCAGGGATAAGGGCATCAGACTAATCAGACCTAACAGGATGATGAAAAACCCCAGTAGTCCCAGATATTTTCCCAGTACAATCTCGCTAATGGATATCGGTGATGAGAATAATAGTGTGAGTGTGTGCTGTTGTCGTTCACCACTGAATAAATGCATACTGATCAAGGGGGTGATTAGTAATAACAGCGTGCTGGCCTCGGACAGGAGTGGGATGATGATCATCTCACTGATACCTGGTGGGTTTTTCATGCCGATGAGTCGTGGTTGAATATCGATGTAGATCTCGATCTTGATTAAAAAGAGATAGGCGATGATGGCGGTGATGACAGCAAGGATGGTCCACGCCAGCGGTGAGATAAATAGATTACGGAATTCACGCAGGGCAATAGTGGTGATCATTCAGATTGACCCGTATTTGTATTCGGCGGCTCATCATTGCAGGTCAGTTGAATAAAGACCTGTTCCATCATGCCCTCTTCCGGGTTAAGTTTGTATAGCCCCCAATCCTGCTGTATGGCCTGTTGAAGAATCTCGTCTCCGGGGTTGTTTTTTGAGAACCAGACTCGGGTGCATGATGTCTCTGTATCCACTGCATCAACACCCTTGATTTGTAGTAGTTGCTCGTTATCGGGTGGGTTGCGAAAACCCAGTTGTAGCGATTGACGTGCTTGCTGTTGTAGTTGCCGGATGGATTCATTGAGTACGATCTTGCCTTGATGTAGGATGAGTACACGATTACAAATATCCTGAATTTCGGGCAGGATATGTGATGATAACAGGATGCCATGATCCTCACCTAGCTCCTGTATCAGGCGGCGGATCTCACGGATCTGTGCCGGGTCAAGACCAACAGTCGGTTCATCCAGAATTAGAATATCCGGGTTATGTAATATCGCTTGTGCAATACCGACCCGTTGTTGATAGCCTTTGGACAGGTTTTTAATCAGTCGGTTTTCATTGTGGGTGAGGCCGCAACGCTGTTTGCTGTTGTTGATACAGTGCTGAATTTTGTTTTTACTAACACCGTGTAGTTGTGCGCAATAGTACAGATATTCGTTGATAGTGAGTTGTGTATACAGGGGGGCAATCTCGGGCAGGTAGCCGATATGCCGTTTTGCTGCCCGGCCTTGTTCAAACAGAGACATTCCACATATCTTTATCGAGCCCGCCTGTGTTGCCAGGTTTCCGGTGATGGCCTGCATGGTGCTGGATTTTCCTGCACCATTGAGCCCTAGGAAACCGAGTATCTCACCGCGATGGAGTTCAAAGCTGATGTCTTTAACAGCGTTGGTGGTGCCGTAGTTGATATTCAGGTCTTTGATTTCGAGAAGGGGATTACTCATGATGGGTTTATTTTACCGTTAAATACGGTTTACTGTAAGAGTAATATAATAGAGACCGTATTCGCTTGAGTGACGGTATAAAGGTAGGGTGCGCACTGCGCACCAAATTCTCTTTCGGCTGACATAACCTCTTGTGATATAGGTTGAGCAGCTTATTTCTGGTAGGATTGGATAATGTTATTAGGTGTTGATACCGGGGGTACCTTTACTGATTTCGTATTAATTGATGATGCGAGGTGCTTGCGTGTGCACAAGGTATTATCGACCCCGGATGCGCCTGAGCGGGCAATCTTGCAGGGTATCCATGACCTGGGTATTGGCCTGGATGACTTGCTGGTGGTGCATGGTTCAACGGTGGCGACTAATGCGGCGCTAGAGGGTAAGGGTGTTGCGACGGCCTATATAACCAATACGGGTCTGGGTGATGTGTTGACTATCGGTCGTCAGGCGAGGGCATCTCTGTATGATCTGCAACCCGGCCTTGATACTCCGCCGGTGACCGCTTCTATGTGTGTTGAAGTGGATACGCGTAGGTCGGCAGAGGGTGTTTTGTTAAGGCCGCTGACGGATGACATGCTCAAGGATCTGGTGGAGAGGATCAAGCAACTCGCCCCGCAGGCGGTCGCTATTAATCTATTGTTTTCCTATCTTGACGATGAACAGGAACGTCGTATTGAGGCGGTAATACCTGACGGAGTATTTGTCTCCAGATCATCGACGGTGTTGGCGGAATACCGTGAGTATGAGCGCGGTATTGCGACTTGGCTTAATGCCTATGTTGGCCCGTTGATGCAGGGCTATCTGAATCGTCTGGAGGCCTCGCTTGGCTCGGCTCGTCTTACCGTGATGCAGAGTTCAGGGGAGACGATATCGGCTCCGCAGGCAGCAAAAAAGGCGGTCAATCTATTATTGTCGGGGCCTGCGGGCGGTTTGATGGGAGCCAGGGCTATTGGTAAGGATGTTGCTTGTGATCGCTTGTTGAGCTTTGATATGGGTGGCACGTCAACGGATGTGGCATTGATTGATGGTGATGTCTGTTTAACACAGGAAGGTCGGATTGGGCCGTATCCTGTGGTTGTGCCGATGGTGGATATGCATACTATTGGTGCCGGTGGTGGTTCTATTGCTGTGGTCGATGAAGGGGGAATGTTGCAGGTGGGCCCTGCCTCTGCGGGTGCTGATCCGGGGCCGGCATGTTATGGCAAGGGTGGCAGTTGTGCAACGGTGACGGATGCCAATCTGGTGCTGGGTCGTCTGCGAGCAGAGGATTTTCTAGGCGGTAAGATGGTGCTGGATGTGTCTGCTGCGAGGCGTGTGATACAGGCTATTGCGGATCAATTATCGCTTTCATTGTTAGAGGCTGCCGAGGGTGTTATTCGCCTGGTGAATGAAAATATGGCAGCGGCTCTGCGTGTGATCTCGGTACAAAGGGGCATTGATCCTGCTGATTTTGTATTGACCTCATTTGGTGGTGCAGGTGGCTTGCATGTGTGTGCGCTGGCTGAGCTTGTCGGGGTGCATCAAGCCCTGGTGCCGGTGAATGCGGGTGTCTTATCGGCCTTTGGTATGTTGGTTGCGCCCAGGGGGCGACAATTATCGCATACGCTGACAGGGATGCTGGATGACTTTGATGGGAACCAATTAGAGCAAGAGTTTCAGCGTATGATTGATCGTGGTTGTGACGAGCTTGTGGCTGAGGGCGTTGCTCGGGCTGATATTCATTCCAGTTGTAGTCTGGATCTACGTTATCGTGGTCAGTCGAGTAGCCTCAATCTGCCGTGGGAGGATATTGTCGAGGCACAAGTGGCATTTCATGCGCGTCATGAAGCGCGTTTTGGCCATCGTTTAACCACTGGAGTTGAGTTGGTGAATCTGCGGGTTGTGTTGCGTGCTAGCGAGACAGATGTTGATTTTAATTATCAACAGCCACCGATAGATGCGAGTATTCATTCAGAGAGAAAGATGATGTCGGTATATCCTCGCGCTGGTTTGATACCTGCACAGCTTGTTTCAGGCCCTGCGCTGATTACAGAGCAGGTGGCTACGACCTATATTGCAGCAGGTTGGCAAGCCAGGGTGGGTGATAAAGGGCATTTGTTATTGACAATGGTGCGCGCTACTAGTTGATCTGTTTGCAGGTTTCATCGGCCCAGGATAATGCGCCGAGGTAAGCCGAGGTGAATTGATCGGTACTGATACCCTTGTTATTCACCTTGCTCCAAAGACCTTGTTCATAGGCAATGACTTGTTTCAGTATTTCACCTGCCGGCCCCTCATGGTGAAGCAGGGCATCCTGGATATCAGTGCTGAGAGGGAGTGAATTGAGTATCTCATTCATGGGCATGTCCATCATGGCATCTAGGGTAGAGAATATGCCGACAGTAAAGAAGGTGTCACTATTTCTAACGCCCAGGTGACCGGCCAGTAGTTCGCACATCTTGCCGCGAGTAATGGCAGTGACCATTAATTCATTGGGCTTGTCATCAATATTGGCCATGCTTAACAGGTAGGCCCACATCTTGATGGTTTTTAATCCCAGATAAACAAGACCTTGCTGGATGGATTCTACTTTTTTGGGTAATGAGTAGAAGGCAGAGTTGATATAGCGTAATAATTTATAACTCAGGGTAACATCCTGGGTTATTAATGCCTCCAGTTTCTTTACATCGACATCCGGTTGAGATATTTCGGCCAGTAATTGCAAGATAGCAATACGATTGGGTGACAGGCTGCGTTTTTTTACTACGCGTGGTTGACACAGGAAATAGCCCTGAAAGTAATCGAAGCCTAGTTCTTTGCAGAAATCAAATTCATCCTGATTTTCGATCTTTTCTGCCACCAATTTCACAGGGTAGGGCTTGAGTATCTCCATTTGTTCAACGATGCCGTCATGCCCGAGTGCGCGCATATCCAATTTGATGATATCGGCCAGCTCAACCAGCGGTATCAGGCTTTCATCATAGACAAAGTCATCCAGTGCAATGGCGTATCCCTGTTTGGATAAATGTTGTATGCCTTCTATAATATCGGCATCAGGTTTGATGTTTTCCAATACTTCCAGCACAACATGTTCTGGTGAGAACGGTGGCTTTTCATCGGAGAGAAAGAAATTGCTGGTCAGGTTGATAAATGCCAGGCGAGAACCAACAAGGTCTTCAAGACCAATCTCCATGAATGCATTGGAGATGACGGTAGAAGTGGCTTGATCACCATTGGTAATACCGCTGGCATTGTTGGTTTTGCTGCTACGGAAAAGCAACTCATAGGCATAAACCTTGAGTTCACTGTCGTATATTGCCTGTCTGCCTATAAAAATGTCACGCATTGCAGTATCTTTGGTTTGATTTCCATTTATAACCGATAGTTTTGACATTATAGTGAATCTCTTAAGTGGTCAATGAAAAAAGGCCTGTTATTACAGACCTTTTTTCATTGACCACTAAAAATCAAGGCTTATTTAATCTTGGATTCCTTGTAATTTACATGTTGGCGTACCACTGGATCGTATTTCTTGAGTTCCAGCTTACCCGGCATGGTGCGTTTGTTCTTGGTTGTGGTGTAATAGTGACCGGTGCCTGCACTGGAAACGAGTTTAATTTTTTCACGCATGATATTCTCCTAGACCTTTTCGCCGCGAGCACGCATATCAGATAATACGGTATCGATCCCGCGTTTATCGATAATACGCATACCTTTACTGGTAAGGCGTAGTTTAACCCAACGTTTCTCGCTCTCTACCCAAAAACGATGGGTATGCAAGTTGGGTAGGAAGCGCCTACGTGTTTTATTATGGGCGTGGGAAACATTGTTTCCAGCGACCGGACGTTTTCCTGTTACCTGACATACTTTGGACATGATCTTGTTAATCCGTAATGTTTGAATTCGTTAGCTACTAAATTTGAGTCGCACTTTATACCATTTTGACCCTTATTAAGCAAGTAAATCTTTTTTAAACGGACCCAATGAGGCCAATTCCAAAGGGCTTATATGACCCCCCGTTCGGCCAGGGAGACCTCGTGACCATCACCAACAATGATGTGATCAAGTACCCGGACATCAATCAGGGCGAGTGCGTCACGTAATCGCAGGGTAATGGCCTGATCGGCGTGACTGGGTTCCGCAATCCCTGAAGGATGATTGTGAGCCAGTATCAGTGCCGATGCATTGAGATGCAACGCACGCTTGACCACCTCGCGCGGATGTACCGAGGCACCGTCGATGGTGCCATAGAAGAGTTCTTCGAAGCGTATCACTCGATGTCGGGTATCCAGGAACAGACAGGCAAACACCTCCTGTTTGTATTCGCGTAGTCTGGACCTAAGGTATCGTCTTGTATCGCCTGGGTTTTTTATGGCATCTTTGCGTTGCAGTGTCTCCAGTAGTTGACGATGAGAAAGTTCCAGGCTGGCCTGCAGGATGGCATATTTTGATGGGCCAAGTCCTGGATTGAGGCAAAAGCTCTCCTGGCTAGCGGATAACAGACCCCGCAGACCGTTATATTTCCCGAGCAGTTGTCGGGCGAGATCAAGGGCAGTAATGCCCGGGGTGCCGGTGTGTAGAAAAATTGCCAGTAGCTCAGCGTCAGACAGCGCGGTGCTGCCGTGGTGCAAGAGTTTTTCTCTGGGACGTTCCTGTTCCGGCCATTCACGAATTGTCATAGGACAACCTCCTTGTTGTCGATTTACGATGTGTAAGAGTTTACCCCAGTGCCGGCCTTTAATGAAGGGTCTTAAGGGTAGGGTGCGTATTACGCACCAAAGAGTGTTGGTACATAGTGCGTAACGGGGCGGCAGGATGGTCTTTTTGCTGTTAATATAGCTTAGATGAATCGATTGTCAGGTAAAAGGCTCTTACTGGGAGTCACCGGTGGCATTGCCGCTTATAAGGCTGCCGAGCTGGTTAGGTTGTTAAAGTTGGCGGGTGCTGAGGTACGGGTGGTGATGACGGCGGCTGCCTGTGAGTTTATTACACCACTGACGATGCAGGCCTTGTCGGGTCATCGGGTACATACGGATTTACTGGATACTGATGCTGAGGCAGCGATGGGGCACATTGAGCTAGCGCGTTGGGCCGATGCCATTTTGGTGGCTCCAGCTAGTGCTGATTTTATTGCGCGTTTGAATAGTGGGCGTGCCGATGATCTGTTAACGACGATTTGCCTGGCGACTGAGGCTAATGTATTGATTGCCCCGGCGATGAACAACAAGATGTGGTCTAATTCAGTGACACAACAAAACATTGCCAGTTTACAGACACATGGACTACAGATCATTGGCCCTGATTCCGGTGACCTGGCCTGTGGAGAGACCGGGCCGGGACGTATGGTGTCGCCGGAGATGTTGCAACAGCAGCTTGCGGATGTCTTTGAAACGGGTATCTTGCAGGGCCTTAATCTATTGATTACGGCGGGTCCAACCTATGAAGCTATTGATCCCGTCCGTTTTATTGGTAATCGTAGTTCAGGCAAGATGGGATATGCCCTGGCTGAGGCTGCGCAGGAGGCGGGTGCTAATGTGGTGCTGATTAGTGGTCCAGTCGCATTGTTATGCCCTGAACGGGCTAAGTGTATCAATATTGAAAGTGCGGCCGAGATGTATGCAACGGTGATGCAACAGGTCGATAATTGTGATATTTTTATTGCCAGTGCGGCAGTGGCTGATTATCGGCCAAAGGACTGTAACCCGCATAAAATTAAGAAGGATGCAGAATATTTGACGCTGGAGTTGGAGCGAAATCAAGATATTCTGTCGGCGGTTAGTCATCGCTCGGATGCACCGTTTACTTTAGGTTTTGCTGCGGAGACGGAACATCTGGTGAAATATGCACAGGCAAAGCGTAAGGCAAAGGGGCTGGATATGATTGCCGCTAATCAGGTGGGTATTGAGGGCCGTGGTTTTGATAGTGAGAATAATGAGTTGCACCTGTTTTGGGATGGTGGTGAAGAGGTGTTACCGCTGGATACCAAGGCACACCTGGCGCGTCAGTTGATAGTTGTTTTAGCGCAACAATATGTTGAAAACCGGGGACAGACCACGATTAATTGATTGAATTAATCGTGGTCTGTCCCCGGTTTATGAGAAGGTAAGGAAAATATGCAAAAAATTCAGTTAAAAATTTTAGATGCAAGGATTGGCGGGGAGTTTCCCTTGCCGGATTATGCCACCGATGGTTCGGCGGCGATGGATCTACGTGCCTGCGTGGATGAGGTGCTGGAGGTGGCTCCGGGTGAGACGCATTTGATACCGACCGGGATGGCGATCTATATTGCCGATCAGAGCTTGGCTGCGGTGCTGTTGCCAAGATCTGGGCTGGGGCACAAACATGGTATTGTGCTCGGTAATTTAGTTGGTCTGATTGATTCTGATTATCAGGGACAGTTGTTTGTCTCTTGCTGGAATCGTGGTGATAGCCATTTTTCTATTCAGCCGGGTGATCGTATTGCGCAGATGATGTTTGTGCCGGTGATTCGGGCTGATTTTGATATTGTTGATGAATTTGTTGAAAGTGACCGCGGTGTGGGTGGCTTTGGACATACTGGAAAAAATTAACGGGGAATAAAAAATGAATGTCGAGGAAACAATTTTCAGAGCCTATGATATCCGAGGTGTTGTTGATACAGATCTGACACCGGCTACAGTTGAATTGATTGGGCAAGCGATTGGTAGTGAGGCACTTGATCGCGGACAGACCACCGTGGCTATTGGTCGGGATGGTCGTTTGTCGGGCCCGGCATTATCGGGCGCGTTGGCGCGTGGCCTTTGTGCTGCGGGTTGTGATGTGATTGATATTGGTCAGGTTCCAACGCCGGTACTCTATTATGCCGCTAATACCCTCGATACGACATCAGGTGTGATGGTGACGGGCAGTCATAATCCACCGGAATACAATGGCCTGAAGATTGTTCTGGCGGGTGAAACGCTGTCGGGGGATACCATTAAAGCCTTGTATCGACGTATAGAATCAGGACAGTTGCACACCGGCTCAGGCAAGGTGACACAGCAAGTTGTCATTGATGATTACATGCAGCGTATTCTCTCTGATATCAAACCGGAGCGTCCTCTTCGTATCGTGGTGGATTGTGGTAATGGTGTGGCGGGTGAAGCCGCTCCTGCATTATTGCGTGCATTAGGTTGTGAGGTGGATGAATTGTTCTGTGAAATTGATGGTAATTTCCCTAATCATCATCCTGATCCGAGTAAGCCGGAAAATCTGAAAGATATGATTGCACGGGTGAAGGAGATAGGTGCCGATCTGGGTATGGCCTTTGATGGCGATGGTGATCGCCTCGGTGTGGTTGATGCTAAAGGTCAGGTGATCTGGCCAGATCGTCTGATGATGTTATTTGCCCGCGATATTATTGATCGTGATCCAGATGGCCTTATTATCTACGATGTGAAGTGCTCCCGGCATTTGCCTGCGGTTATTGCGGCCGCTAATGGAAGATCTGAGATGTGGAAGACGGGGCATTCCTTTATCAAGGCGCGTATGAAGGAGACGGGTGCCTTGTTGGCCGGTGAGATGAGTGGGCATATCTTCTTTAAGGAGCGCTGGTACGGATTTGATGATGCACTTTATGCCGCTGCACGTTTACTGGAGATACTGGCACGGGATTCACGTAGTCCACAGCAGGTCTTTGATGCCTTGCCCGATAGCGTGAACACCCCTGAGTTAAGTATTATGCTGAAGGAGGGAGAGCCTCCAGTGTTTATGGAGAAATTGCAGGCGGCTGCCAGCTTTGATAATGCCGAAGTATCAACCATTGATGGTCTGCGCGTTGATTTCATGGATGGTTGGGGCTTGGTGCGTGCATCGAATACCACGCCATCGTTAGTGTTGCGCTTTGAAGCGGATACTGAAGAGGCATTGCAACGTATCCAGCAAGATTTTCGTGATCTGATGTCGCAAGCCGATAGTAGTGTTCAATTACCGTTTTAGGAAAATAGTATGACCTTGACTGTAGACTCAGCGAAGAATGTAGCGCATGTCCTGACCGAGGCGATGCCGTATATTCAGCGTTTTCGTGGTAAGACGGTAGTGATCAAGTATGGCGGGAATGCCATGGTTGATGAAAAACTGAAGCATGGTTTTGCGCGTGATATTGTCCTGATGAAACTGGTGGGGATTAACCCGGTAGTGGTTCATGGTGGCGGTCCACAGATTGGTTCGTTACTGGGGAAGCTCGGTAAAAAGAGTGATTTTATCGAGGGTATGCGGGTCACTGATAGTGAGACCATGGATGTGGTTGAGATGGTGCTGGGTGGTCTGGTCAATAAGGATATCGTCAATCTTATTAATCAGCACGGCGGTTCTGCGGTAGGTCTGACGGGTAAGGATGGCCACATGATCAAAGCAAGAAAATTAAATGTGAGTCGAAAGGTTGAGGGTATGGATGTGCCTGAGATCATTGATCTTGGCCATGTTGGTGAGGTTGAGCGGATTGATGCCAGTGTCATTGATATGTTGGTAAAGAGTGACTTTATCCCGGTTGTGGCGCCTGTTGGTGTGGGTAATGATGGTTGTTCATATAACATTAATGCAGACCTGGTAGCAGGCAAAATGGCTGAGGTGCTACAGGCAGAAAAGTTGATGTTGTTAACCAATATCACAGGGATTTTGGATAAGGAAGGCGCTCTGTTGACCGGTCTCAGCGCGACTCAGGTTGATAAGCTGATTGAGGATGGCACCATCCATGGGGGCATGTTGCCCAAGATTCGTTGTGCCCTGGATGCGGTGCAATCTGGGGTCTCGGCCGCACATATTGTCGATGGCAGAGTCGAGCATGCGGTGTTGCTTGAGTTGTTTACCGATGAAGGGGTTGGTAGTTTGATTCGTGGGTAGTTGGGCTAATACCTGTCTCTTGAATCAACGAGTTGGTGATGATGTTTGGTCTGTTTAGTAAACGTGAAGTTCTTACAGAGGATGCTATCGAATGGTTGTTTGATGGCTTTGCGTGGGCGCTACGTAATTTTGATCGTGATGTTTTTTTTAATGAAACCATACTGGTTACGCCTTCTAATAAGCATTTCCCGGGAAGGGTTGATAGTGTTGAGGGTATGGCGAGTCTGATCTTTGAGCAGGTAAAAGTATATGCGGGCATGAAGCACTGGCCCTGTCGATTGATTGATCAGAGTCGTGTTAGTGAGCCCCCGCAACAGGTGAAAGTTCTGATTAATGGCCGTATTCGTGGTGCTGGTGGGCTTGAATTGGATGCCGTTGATGAGGATCATAAATTATTGGTTGCTTATAACCCGCATCAAATAAATGATCCCGAGGGGATGGTGGCGACCTATGCACACACCCTGGCGCACTATTTGGGATCAATGGCAGAGGAAGCACCACCCGGTGGTGCGGAGCTCTGGCCACAGGTAACAGAGCTTGTTGCAGTGTTTATGGGGTTTGGAACAATGTTTGCCAATAGCGCTGCGGTATTCAGAGGCGGGTGTAGTCGTTGTCATAACCCCTTGTCTGAACGGTCGGCCTTTTTGTCACAGGATGAAGTCACCTATGCCCTGGCATTATTTTGTGTCTTGAAGGAAATACCGAATAAAGAGGTATTGCCGCATCTAAAAAAACACCTGCGTTCAATATTTAAGGGTGCAGTAAAAGAGTTGGGTCAACGGCATAAGGAGTTGAATGATTTAAGGAGTTTCTGATCAATCTTGTTTTATGGAAGATTAAGGACTATATTTGTACTTGTCTGATTACTAAAATAATTAAGAGGATAATCAAAATGTTAATAACCCCAAAGAAATATATCGTTGCCTTGTTTTTTTTATTTAGCTTCTGGCTTCCATCGCTGGCAACGGCGGCATTCTTTAATGCCACTGTGTTTTCTATAGTTGATCAGGACCTGGATGGTTGGTTAGCTCCTGGAGGACCGGTTGCACAGGGTGGTGGCGCTCTGGGGGGAGCGCTGGATTGTGATGATAGCGATATGAATAACTCGCCTGGTAGCCCTGATAGTACAGTGGATGGGGTTGATAACAACTGTGATGGTACTGCCGATAATATTGGTAGTGCCTATCTTGCTTACCCACAGATCACGTTTGCCCCACTAGTCACCAGCGTGGGTAGTGACCTGCTGCTGGATGCCAGTGCATCAACATCAGCTAATGGCTCGATTACAAAATATCACTGGTTCCTTGATGATAGTGGAGAGGCTTTATTATCAACCACCAGTGCAATGGATCAGATCAACTGGGCCAGCCTTGATGCACTGGGTTATGGTACCGGTGTTTATAATATTGGTTTGATTGTAGTTGATCAGAGTTATGGTATGGCCTACCGTTTTGGCACCCTTACCGTTAATGCGACAGTGGTGCCGGTACCAGCCGCCGTATGGTTGTTTGGTTCTGGTCTTTTGGGTTTGGTCGGTTTCGCCAGAAGATACCGGTAGAGTACGCATTGCGCACCATTCCCACTTACTGTTCTGTTTTATCTCGCACCTGCGTCAGTTCCTTGAAGCGGCTAATATCTTTGTCGAATTTTTCACGAATCTTGTCCTGAGCCTGTTGTTTAAGAATAATATATTCTTTTTGTTGTTCAATCTGGATCCCAGTCTCCAGTGCTTCGTGGATTAGCTTTTTCACATATTTGCTTTCTTTGTTTTTGTTACCGTCTATTTTTTTATGCAGATTACCCAGAGTCTTGTGTAGACGCACCAGGCTGGCTTTAGTTAACTGAACAGAGCTCTCAAGGGCGGTAATCTTGCCATCACGATTTCTTATCATGTCCTCTACACTGGTGAAGGTCGCCAGTAACATATCATCATATTGTTTTTGTTCTTTAAGTTGTCTTATTCTGGCCTGTTGTTTGGCTTTAATGCGGTTTTCTTCGGCAATCTCTCCGACTGTTCTGGCGGCCTTGGTTGTACCTAGTTTGATCCCTTGGGAATTTAACTCATCACGTTCTTTGGTTATTGATTCAGGGGTGATCTTGTCATCGTAATGAATCTGTCCCAGATCATCGACCCAGCGGAACACCTTGGCGGCCTGTGAATTGTCCGTGTGAATAAAAATAAGAGGTATACTAAGGCTGATACTGAGAGCAAGTTTTTTTATGATCATGGTATTACGGTTGTCAATTAGCCTTAAAGGAACTACCTATTGTCTGGTATGGAACAGTTTGCCTTGTTTTTGATCTCTTTGGTAGCAAATATTTTTTCTGCGCTGGCGGGCGGTGGGGCAGGTCTGATTCAGCTGCCCGCCTTAATCTTTCTTGGGTTATCGTTTTCCATTGCTCTGGCAACGCATAAGGTTGCCAGTGTTGCTCTCGGTGTGGGTGCAACCATTCGACATCTGAAGGAGGAACCGCTGGAGCGGAGGTTTGCTGTTTTTATGTTGCTGGCAGGTCTGCCCGGGGTGGTTATTGGTGCCAATCTGATTCTGTTGGTGCCTGGACGTATGGCAGAGGTCTCTCTGGGTATACTGACGATGAGTCTGGGTCTGTATTCATGGTTAAGCCCCTCGCTTGGGCAGCAGGTCTCTCGTATTCATCGTGATAAAAGAGGCTATCTTGCCGGTGGCGTGGTTTTATTTGCTATTGGTGTGCTAAATGGTTCGTTGACATCGGGTACCGGGCTTTTTGTTACGTTATGGTTGGTGCGCTGGTTTGGTCTGGATTATCGACGTGCTGTGGCCTACACCTTGATTCTGGTGGGGATGTTCTGGAATGGTGTGGGTGCAGTTACATTAGGTCTACAGAGTGAGATTCGCTGGTTGTGGTTGCCTGCTTTATTGCTGGGTTCCCTGTTAGGGGGTTATATGGGGGCTCATTTATCTATTGTTGCGGGGAATAAATGGATCAAGCGGGTATATGAGGTTATTACCTTGTTGGTTGGCTTGGGATTAGTGTTAAATTAATAAGGTCTGTGGTACGTATATCCTGGGGACAGAGCAAAAACTCTAATGAGATAAGAGCAACGCTCTTATCTCATTAGAGTTTTTGCTCTGTCCCCATTTCGTGTGTACCACGGGCCTTAGTGAGAGGTTTTTTATGGCATGGTTTCAATTAATTCTGGATGCGGGTGAGCATGATCCGGAACAATTATCGGATCTGATGATGGCATCGGGTGCGGTCTCAGTAACGCTGGAAGACTCGGCGGATGAGCCTCTGTATGAGCCTCCGGTCGGTGAGACCCCGTTGTGGACGAATACTCGGGTAATGGGCTTGTTTGCAGCTGAGACCGATCAGAAACGGCTGTTGTCGACCTTACAAGATGTTATGGGGGCCGATATGGTGTTTCATATCCAGGCCTTGGAGGAACGTGATTGGGTGCGGGCATGGATGGATGATTTTCATGCCATGCAGTTTGGTGAGAACTTATGGGTTTGCCCCAGTGAAAGTGAACAACCACCTGCCGGTGCCGTGGTGCTGGAGCTGGATCCTGGTCTCGCCTTTGGTAGTGGGACACACGCGACCACGGCGCTTTGTCTGGAGTGGCTGGATGCCAACCCGCCGCAAGGCAAAATCGTAATGGATTATGGTTGTGGCTCAGGGATACTATCGTTGGCGGCGTTGAAGTTGGGGGCGAAAGAGGTATGGGCGATTGATAATGATCCACAGGCCTTGTTGGCAACACAGGATAATGCCGAGCGGAATGGGGTTTCCGAGGGTTTGAAGGTGATGTTGCCTGAGGATATGCCTGGGGGAATATCAAGCCCTGAGGTTGATCTGTTGTTGGCAAATATCATTGCCGGCCCTCTGGTGGAATTGGCACCACGACTTGCGGGCTATATTGTTGATGGAGGAGGTATTGTTCTGTCAGGGATATTGTCTGAACAGACACAATGGGTCATGGATGCCTATACACCGTATTGTTCCATGTCTGATCCGATACAGCAGGATGACTGGATGCGCTTGCAGGGTACTGTATAAAAAGGAGAGACATCCCTGTCTCTTTATTGATGGAGGGGGTGTTTAGTTACCCGCCTTACTGATAACTTAAGCTGCCATTGACAGTCACCTCGTTGGGATCTGTCGTGCTTGATGTCACCAGGTTATTGAAGGTGACAGTCTTGTTGTTTAAGTCTACCGTCAGTGTTTGACTTGAGCCCTGTGTAGACCAGTTCGTTTGAGCTGAACTGCTGGCATGTATGATTGTTACACCCGGATCAAAGCCAGGATATAAGCTAATCAGAATAGTGAGTGTATCTGTGCCACCCAGTGACATAGTGAAGCTGATCTCATCGGAGATTGGGTTGCTTGTCATTATAGAAGTGACAGGTGTAAATGTCGTGGGCAGGGATGAGACACCTGACAGACTGGCAGAATTGCCGCCAGAACCGCCACCAGAACCGCCACCGCCACTACCACTGGAAACAGGAGTGAACTGACCGAGGAAGGTGCTGCCATTCATGACATTAACCTCATTAATTCCACTATTAATGACAGATAACTGGTATTCATAGCCACTAGTGCTATCAGTCCAGATGTATTGTCCGAAACTATCAACAGTAAAACTATTAGCGACTACGATAGATTGATCAGTTAGCATCAAGGCACCGCTACTACTAAAGGTGAAGAGAATCTGATCACCATTGTTATAGGGTGAACCTGGTGCGGCAGAGGCGTATTCCATAGTGACAATTTGTCCAGATACACTGGAAGGTAGCGAGCTTGATGATCCACCTCCACTATTGGCTCCACCACTGCTACCGCCAATATTCATGTTGCTGGTATCAATGTCTTCATCAAAGGCAAAGCCGACGTTGCCC
Organism: Gammaproteobacteria bacterium; assembly: GCA_013151035.1. NCBI lineage: Bacteria > Pseudomonadati > Pseudomonadota > Gammaproteobacteria > Gammaproteobacteria bacterium. The sequence goes on along the minus strand of JAADJB010000022.1, from coordinate 818 downwards.
GTGATAGTAAAATTGATTTCATTCGGGCGATCAGCGCGGACATCAATACCATCAAGCAAACCATCAAAGCCTGCACCGTTGGCATTAAAAGCGGCGGTTAAAAAGTTGTATGTCAGAGGATCCAGTCCTGCAGCAACGAACAGTGCTCTCAGGTTGGCATTGATGATTTGTTGTGCGGCAATAATAGTCGTCAGGATTATGTTTGTTCCATTCCATCCGTTGTATATTGCGCTCAAATCCAGGGTGCTGGCCATGAATAATGATAGTGTGCTCAAGGGGGTGATGTTGGCTATTCCGGCACTTGTTGCATAGGAATATTGCGTTGGCAGCAAGGTGTCATTAGGGACGGCTCGTAGCATAAAGGGGGGTGTCATGCCGGCGACATTAACTGAATAGCTACCATCGGCCTGGATAGGGACGTTGATCTCTGTACCATTGGCATCAACCACATAGACAAAGCCTATGATCGGTGCGCCAGTGGCTGCGGTGCCAGACAGTATGTTACTACTAGTGCTAGTGCCGCTGTTAGCATGAAAACAGCCACTGAGTAGCGTGAGTATAATGCCTAATACGCTAAACCTTGCTAGCCATTGTGATAAGGGTCGTGTTGTATTCATCATGATGTCCTCTATGGGTTTATTTTAATCAGGATGATATTTTATGTGCTGTGCGTATTATGGGGTACCCCCTGAACAAGGGGGTGGATCCCCGCCTGCGCGGGGGTGACAGGTAGGGTGATGAGATGGTCTCCTCCCCCCTTTAATACGGCGTCGTAATGCGCCATGATGGAAGTTCAACATACCATCAACATAAAGAAA
>JAADJB010000021.1 GCA_013151035.1 Gammaproteobacteria bacterium | reverse complement strand
AACCTGGGTAAATGGCTTGAACAGGTTTGCTATCAGCCGATTAATTACATCAATGATGATTGTGTCTCATGACTTTTTGAGGAGACTCTAAGTAATGGATCTGGTGCGTTGAAAGAGGTCTCACTGCGGAGTCTTTTTTTGCACAAAGGAAAAAGAACGCTAGGGTTCGGATCGGGTTCGGTAGAATGTTCCCATAACTGACTGAACATGTTCAAGAATAAAGACGGATTATGAGCGCCAAGTTCGGTATAGGTTCGGATGCAAGTGATCATCATAATGACCACCAGAAAACCAATCAGGATTCTTCAACTTACAACAACGTGATTTCGGTGTTAGTAGTGCTCATAATCCCTTGGTCCCTGGTTCGAGTCCAGGTGGGCCCACCAAATACCGAAGGCGCTGTTTGTATAGGTGCTGAAATAGAAGCCTTGCATGAGTGATTATGTGAGGCTTTTTTGTATCTGAAAGTGTAAATAAAAATGACATTTGTTAATTAAACCTTACATTTTTTAGCCTTGCGCTGACCTTGGGGTTTTATAACCAATTGATAATAAACTATATGTTTTTATGGCGTAATTATTGCAAGGTAACTCATTTGGATTCAATAATAAATAACGCGTATTGATCAAAAAATAACAATTGCTCATAGGATGCATAGAATGAAAGTATTACGGATGAGGATGTCTCTTTCTAAATATCAAAAGACCGCACTGATTAGTGCATTGGGTTTTACTCTAGGTTTAGTGATAACACCATCAGTCTTTGCTGCTGATAAATACTGGTGTGGCGCCCCATCTTCAACGCTCTGGTCACAGAATTGTTGGAGCACAATAGATGGTGGCCCACCAAATACATCGCTACCTCTTGCTGGTGACAGTGTTTATATCAACAACTCGAGTGTTACTGATATCAATATTTTGTACATCTCAAGTTACTATAACGATTTGCTTGATTCTCTGACCATTAATGCAACAGGTTCAGGAAGTGCGACGTTAACGCAAAGCATTAGCTCAAGTTTATTAAAGGCATTAACAGCGACTATCGGTGATACGGGTACAGGAACCTTCATACAGTCGGCTGGGACAAATAGAATTAGCAATAGCCTTTATTTGGGGGAATCAACGAATGGTAGTGGCGATTACTTATTGAGTGGTTCGGGTCTCCTTTCAGCTGAAAATATTTATGTAGGTGATAAGGGTACGGGTGATTTGAGGATTTCTGCTGGCGGTACTGCAATCAATGAAACGGGTATTTTAGGAAGCGCTAGTGGTAGTAATGGCATAGCCACGGTGACAGGTGATGGATCCACATGGCAAAATACGGCCGCCCTTTATGTTGGTGGTAGGGGTAGCGGTACGCTAAACATAAACGATGGCGGTGTTGTCACCAGCACGCAGGGCTATCTCGGGTTTTACGAGACTGGTAGCGGTTCCGCAACAGTAGATGGTCAAGGTTCTACTTGGGGGAATAGTGATATTCTCGTTGTAGGTGGAAACGGTTCTGGTGAATTAAACATAAGCAATGCAGGTCAAGTCAGTAATACGACGGGTTATATAAGTAATACCAGTAATGGCACGGGGGCTGTTACGGTATCAGATACTAATTCAAGTTGGGTGAATAGCGCTGAATTATATGTTGGTTATGAGGGCACAGGCACACTGAATATTGAAAATGGTGGTGTGGTCACCAATACAACAGGTTATCTTGGGCGTCTTGGTGGTAGCGGCACTGCAACGGTAACCGGTTCTGGCTCAAGTTGGGATAATAACGCTAGATTATATGTTGGTTTTAGTGGTACGGGTACACTGAATATTGAAAATGGTGGTGTGGTCACCAATACAACAGGTTATATAGGTTTTGGCAGCCAGAGTAGTGGCGCCGCAACGGTAACCGGTGCGGGTTCAAGTTGGGATAATAGTGGGGCCCTTTATATTGGCTATACTGGGGTAGGTATTTTGGAAGTTGGAGGTGGCGGTACAGTCAGTAATGCGCAGGGTTATCTTGGGCGTTATAGTATTGGTAGTGGTAGTGGCACTGCAACGGTAACCGGCACTGGCTCAAGTTGGGTGAATAGCGCTGAATTATATGTTGGTTATGGGGGTTCGGGTGTTCTGGATATTGAAGATGGTGGTAGCGTCAGTAATACAGAGGGTTATGTGGGGCATAACAGCAGCAGTAATGGCACCGCAACGGTAACCGGCACTGGCTCAAGTTGGGATAATAGTACCTTCCTTTATGTTGGTTATGAGGGTACGGGTTCATTAGATATTGAAAACGGTGGCACGGTCAGCAATAAATATGGCTATCTGGGGCGACTCAGTGGCAGTAATGGTACCGCAACGATAACTGGCGCTGGCTCAAGTTGGAGTAATAGTAGTTCCCTTTATATTGGCAGGTCTGGCACAGGTACATTGAATATTGAAAATGGTGGTGTGGTCACCAATATGACAGGTTATCTTGGGTATAACAGTGGCAGTAGTGGCACTGCAACGATAACTGGCGCTGGCTCAAGTTGGAGTAATAGTAGTTCCCTTTATATTGGCAGATCTGGCACAGGTACATTGAACATTGAAGCCGGTGGTTCGGTCAGTAATACAGTTGGTGTTCTGGGGCTCTATAGTAATAGTAATGGCACCGCAACAGTGACAGGTACCGGTTCCAATTGGACAAACAGTGATAACTTGTCGATTGGTGAATTCGGAACCGGTTCTCTCAGTGTGACTAGCGGTGGTACAGTCGAAGCGGGTGCGCAATTAACTGTAGGAAAAAACGGGTCAGTCAACCTTGTCGCAGGCGAGATTACGGTAGATGACACAGGTGCCGACAGCGGCTCTTGGACTAATAATAGCTACTTTTATATTGGCTATGCTGGGGCAGGTATTTTGGAAGTTGAAGGTGGCGGTACAGTCAGTAATCGTTTTGCCTTTCTGGGGCATGGCAGTACGAGTGATGGTAGCGCCACAGTAACCGGCACAGGTTCAAGTTGGGTGAATAGCAGCAGCCTTTATGTTGGTTATAGGGGTACGGGTTCATTAGATATTGAAAACGGTGGCACGGTCAGCAGTAACCGTGGCTATCTGGGGCGACTCAGCAGTGGCAGTAATGGTACCGCAACAGTGACAGGTGCCGGTTCCAGTTGGGTAAATAGCATCAACCTTTCCGTTGGTGCTCTAGGTACGGGTGTTCTGGATATTGAAGATGGTGGTAGCGTCAGTAATACAAATGGTTATGTGGGGCAATACAATGGCAGCAATGGTACCGTAACAGTGACAGGTGCCGGTTCCAGTTGGGTAAATAGTGATAGCCTTACGATTGGTGAATTGGGAACCGGTTCTCTCAGTGTGACTATCGGTGGTACAGTCGAAGCGGGTGCGCAATTAACTGTAGGACAAAACGGATCAGTCGACCTTGTTGAAGGTAGTATTACAGTAGATGACACAGGGGCAAGTACGGCATGGAGCACTGGTAGCTTCCTTAATGTTGGCTATGCTGGTGCGGGTGTAGTGAATATTGAAGATGGTGGTACTGTTAGCAGCACACAAGGCTATCTGGGGTATTCTCCTGCAGGTAATGGTGTCGCCACAATATCGGGTGCTAATTCAAAATGGACAAATAGTTCTTTCCTTAATATTGGCCATGCTGGTACAGGTGAATTGAACATTGAAGCCGGTGGTTTGGTCAGTAATACAGAGGGTTATGTGGGGCGTTACAGTGGCAGTAATGGCACTGCAACAGTGACAGGTGCCGGTTCCAGTTGGGTAAACAGTGATAGCTTGTTGATTGGTGGAGCGGGAACAGGTTCTCTCAGTGTGACTAGCAGTGGTACAGTCGAAGCGGGTGCGCAATTAACTGTAGGACAAAACGGGTCAGTCGACCTTGTTGAAGGTAGTATTACAGTAGATGACACGGGGTCAAGTAGGACATGGAGCACTGGTAGCAACTTTAGTGTTGGTTATGCGGGTACGGGTGCAGTGAATATTGAAGATGGTGGTACTGTTAGCAGCACACGAGGCTATCTGGGGTATACTTCTACAGGTAATGGTGTCGCCACAATATCGGGTGCTAATTCAAAATGGACAAATAGTTCTTTCCTTAGTGTTGGCTATGCTGGTACAGGTGAATTGAACATTGAAGCCGGTGGTTCGGTCAGTAATACAGTTGGTTCTCTGGGACTCTATAGTAATAGTAATGGCACCGCAACAGTGACAGGTACCGGTTCCAGTTGGACAAACAGTGATAGCTTGTCGATTGGTGAATTGGGAACAGGTTCTCTCAGTGTGACTAGCGGTGGTACAGTCGAAGCGGGTGCGAAATTGACTGTAGGACAAAACGGGTCAGTCGACCTTGTTGAAGGTAGTATTACAGTAGATGACACGGGTACCAGTGAGGCATGGAGTGCTGGAAGTTATGTTTATGTTGGCCATAGTGGTACCGGGCAGCTGACCATTAAAGATGGCGGTTCCATTAGCACTGCGAAGGGTCGTCTGGGATATGCCAATACGGGTAATGGTACCCTAACGGTAGATGGCGTGGGTTCAAGTTGGAACAATAGCGGCAACCTTGCTATTGGACGAGAAGGCTCCGGTACACTAAATATTAAAAATGGCGGTACTGTTAGTAACGCAAATGTTTTTCTAGCTAATGGGTTTAATGGTACAGGTGCCGCAACGGTGACGGGTACCGGTTCTAAATGGACGAACACAGCTAAGCTTTTTGTAGGAGGCACAAGCACTGAGGCAAGAGGTACTGGCGAAGTCAACGTATTAGATAACGGAACTGTCGAGGTGGCTAACACCCTGAAGATATGGGGCACTGGCGCAGTAAATTTAACTAACGGTAATCTTAATGCTCCTACTATTTCAGTTGATGGCGGCCAATTAAACGGTACCGGTACGGTTACAGGTGATATTTTCATTACTAACGGTGCATCAGTTGGTCCTGGCAATTCTCCTGGCATTTTAAATATCGATGGTGATTTTAGTGTTTTAGATGTTAGTAGCACACTGACGTTTGAGTTGGGTGGTTTGGTTGCCGGTACCGAATATGATGTGCTCGATATCACGGGCAATGTTACTTTAGCCGGCATATTAACGGCTAGTTTATATGATCTGGGCGATGGTTTGTTTGAACCCGTTGAAGGCAACAGTTTTGATATCTTGATGGCCGAGACGATTGTCGGTACCTTTGATACCCTGGATCTGGCAATACTGGGCGGTGGCCTTGGTTGGGATATCAGTTACCTTTATGATATTGATGGAGGAACTACTGATATTGTACGTCTGAGTGTGGTTTCAGCAGTTCCAGTGCCTGCAGCGGTATGGCTCTTCGGCTCAGGCTTAATTGGTCTGGTTGGTTTCGCAAGACGCAAAGCCAGTTAAGTCATACACAATGACTATGAAAGAGGTCTCGCATGAGTGATTGTGTGAGGCTTTTTTGTGGGAAACTGTAAAGCACCCCGATTATTGTTTGTGAAACTTTACACATTGGTGGGGTGGTTAGTAGTGCTTGTAGATATAACTTATTGATTTTGTTTGAATCAATTTAAGTGGAATGATTTTTGCTGTATTATATATAGGGATAGTTGAACTGATTGGTTTATACCTCGTAGCAAGCTATCGTATGCGGCCCCCTTAATGATGAGTCGTTATAGATAATAACAATGACTCAAAGGATAATATTGAAATGAATTTTTTAAGACTAGTATCACTTGCTATTACATTGATTTTGTCAACCAGTGTGAATGCCTCAATCGTTTCAAGCTTGCCTCATACTGGAACACCTGATTGGTCAGATGTCACATTTTCTGGTACATCAATGGTTGTAAATGGCTCAGGTATATCATCTACACTTACGACCGCACCATACAAAGGTGTCTGGTTTGGTTGGCTTGCTGGTCAGAATTTACCTTCATGGACACCGGGTTCAAGTAGTGATGGAAACTATTTATCCTTCGATGCTTCTTTTTCCAGTAATGCAACAGACTGGTCTGCATATTTTTATGACAAAAATCATTACGCGGCATTTAATTTTGCAGAAACAGGTTGTGATGGTAATCAATTTAGTTGCTATGGACTAACGGGGAATGCGGGTGTAAGTGTGGCTCATGCTGGAGCGACATCACTTGATGCTGATTCAACATTTATTCCACTTGATTTAACATTGCCTCATAGCTACGAGTTTTTAATGAAAAATGGGCTAGTATCTTACCGTATTGATGGCGCTGTAGTTTATTCCGGTCTGGCGTATGAATTGAGCTTGAGTAGTCCTGCATTGATCATTGGTGATAGTAGTGGTAGCACCGGAACAGGGCAAGGCAGTATGATATTTTATAGTGTCGCCTTTAACAATACGGTACAAGACAACGCATTAGTGAGTAGCGTGCCCGCTCCTGCAGCAGTATGGCTATTTGGATCAGGTCTATTAGGCTTGGTTGGATTCGCAAGACGTAAAGCAAGTTAAGTCATACTTGATGGCTACGAAAGAGGCCTCGCATAGCGAGGTCTTTTTTATGTATGAAGGAAAAATGTGACAAGGTTTGAAAATGGTTCAGTGAGTATTTCCCATAACAATTTGAGTGCGTTAAAGAATAAATAAACATGATGCCCCCAGGTTCGGATGCAGAAAACAATGCACAGTACCTCTGAAGAAAATCGTGACCATTCTTCAGCTTGCAACGCAGCCATCAAATAGTTCGTGCTGCTCATAATCCCTTGGTAACACCCGTTAACTCGCTCATTTGGCAGCTAATTCCTCGTCCATAATAAAAAATGTTGACAACAAAATACAGAACGCTCAACATGTAAGTTAGCTATTACTTACGTCTGAGGTATGCAATGTCTTCCAGCACGAAACATATGTCGGGTGAACAACGACGGGCAGATGCAATAGAAACTGTTATTGACCTGGCTTCTGAGCAAAATCCTGAAGAGATAACCACGACAGCGATATCCAATCGAATGGGCTTGAGTCAGGGCGCGTTGTTTAAACACTTTCCCAATAAAGAAGCTATTTTAAAAGGTGTCATTGAATGGGTCGCTGAACGGCTGCTGTCCAGAGTGGATAAGGCGACCAAAGAGGCCGATTCTCCGCTTGAGGCATTAGAGGCGGTTTTTATTACGCATATTGATTTTGTGGCAAGCCATCCAGGCGTTCCAAGGATGTTGTTTGGAGAGCTGCAGCGATCTAAAGTAACGCCGGCCAAAAAAATGGCAAGGGCGCTGATCGAAAATTATGGAAAAATAATTGAAGCCATCATTGAACAGGGTAAAGAGCAGGGGAAGTTGGATGAAACGCTTGATAGTAAATCTGCTGCAATCATGTTTATTGGCATCATTCAAGGCCTTATCATGCAGTCACTGATAACTGAAAGTATGGAAAACATGCGTGAGAATGCTGCTGGTGTTTTCAGAATATATTGCCGTGGCATTGTGAGTAAACGATGATGTTAAAGATAATGAATCGACGTACGATGCTTCTCCTGGCAGTGATTGTTCCTATGCTCATTCTGTTTGTTTATGTTGGCATGATATCCGGGCCACTGGCGCCAGTATTGGTTACCACTACAACCATCGAAAATCGGTCTATTTCACCAGCGCTGTTTGGCATTGGTAAAACCGAGGTTCGTTATTTATATAATATTGGTCCAATCACAGCTGGACGCGTAAAGCAGGTCAATGTTCAAGTTGGCGATAAGGTTCGGGCGGGTGAAATACTGGCCGAGATGGATCCCATCGACCTTGATGATCGAATTGGTGGGCAGGAATCAGCGCTGAAACGCTCACAGGCAACGCTGCTTGCAGCCATGGCCCGGGTGCAAGAGGCATCATCAAGATTCGCTTTTGCAGAGTCACAGGCGACACGCTATGAAAAGCTCCTGCATATCAAATCGGTAAGTAATGAGGTGTATGAGGCAAAGCAGCAGGAATTACAGATAGCAAGCGCAGCACTTGCCGTTGCCCGTGCTGACCATAGTTCATCTGAACAGGAATTGGCGCGCACCCAGGCTGATCTTGATGGCCTAGTCAGTCAACGTAAAAACTTGCGCCTTGTGGCACCGGTAGACGGTGTCATAACGCGACGTAATGTAGAAGCAGGCTCAACGGTAGTGACAGGACAGGCTGTAGTAGAAATGATCGATCCTTTGAGCTTATGGGTTAATGTACGTTTTGATCAGCGGCTTGCCTCCGGTTTGAGTGCAAAATTACCTGCACAAATAAAACTGCGTTCACGTAGTCAGCGTGAATTTAAAGGCCTGGTTTATCGTGTTGAGCCAATGGCAGATGCTGTTACCGAAGAAATTCTGGCCAAAGTGACCTTTGACGTATTGCCGGCAGTTCTGCCCCCCATCGGTGAACTTACTGAGGTTACCGTGTCACTGCCACCTTTGACTGCAACGCCTGTTGTTCCCAATGCAAGTTTACAACAGGTGAATGGCCGTATTGGCGTGTGGCTCGTCAAAGATGACGAGATACAATTCTCTGCCGTTAAAATTGGTGCAAGCAGCCTCGATGGTTACGTGCAGATTCTGGAGGGGCCAATATCGGGCGCTCAGATTGTGGTTTATAGCCAGCGATTACTCAATGCGCGGAGCCGTATCAAGATTACTGAACGGCTGACAGAAGACCGTTCATCATGATCAGCCTTGCCGGGCGAGACATTATACATTCATGGGGTAAATTTGTGTTTACCGGCATGGGTCTGGGGCTGTTGATTGGGGTTACCTTGACGATGGCTGGTGTTTACCGGGGAATGGTGGATGATGCCAAGGTGTTGCTGGACAACAGTGGCGCGGATCTATGGGTTGTACAACAAGGGACGCTTGGACCCTATGCCGAATCATCAAGCTTGTACGATGATGAATATCGCAGCATTCTTGGTATGGAAGGCGTTGCCCGAGCCGCGAATGTTACTTATTTAACCTCACAAATCAGTCAAGGGAAATATGATGTACGCGTGATGGTCGTTGGGGCTGTTACATCACCCGCAGGAGCGCCAGGGCAACCCAGGTTCCTTATGTCGGGCAGGCATATTACCCGTGGTCACTATGAGGCCGTAGCTGATATCAAAACCGGTTTCAATCTTGGTGATGAGGTTCAGATTCGTCGTAATACATATAAAGTTGTTGGGCTGACAAAGCGAATGGTATCGTCCAGTGGCGACCCGATGCTGTTTATCCCACTTAAAGATGCTCAGGAAGCACAATTCCTGAAGGATAATGATGCGATTGTAAAACAGCGTCGCCGAACCACGGCCAACCCTGCATTTAATCGACCGGCTGTGCCGGGCCTGTTGGAGGCGGTGATTGACTCACAAAGCACGAACCCTTTCGTAAATGCTGTGCTGGTTCAGATCAAGCCTGGCTATACAGCAGAAGCAGTCGCCGAGCCCATTCGCCGCTGGAAACGATTACAGGTGTACACCCGTGTACAGATGGAATCAATACTAATCGAAAAGTTGATCAAAACAGCAGCAAAACAGATTGCCATGTTTTTGGTAATTCTTGCTGTTGTCAGTGCGGCAATCGTTGCATTCATTATTTATACGCTAACGATAGGTAAGATTCGAGAAATTGCTGTGCTTAAACTCATTGGAACAAAGAGTCGCACTATTGCCAGTATGATTATGCAACAGGCGCTTGGCCTGGGCGTTATTGGGTTTGTGGTTGGAAAAATAGCGGCGACATTTTGGGCGCCAGTATTTCCAAAATATGTACTACTGGAGCCTGCAGATGCTATGACAGGGTTCATACTGGTGATGATTATTTGTGTGATAGCCAGTCTGGTTGCAATTCACGCTGCGCTAAAAGTGGATCCTGCGGAGGCTATTGGTGGCTGAGTTGCATACACAGGGCATTACCATTGAAGGATTACGTAAGCGATATGGCGAGGGTGATACTGCAGTAGACGCGCTGAAAGGTGTGGATATGCAAGTCAACCCTGGCGAGGTGGTTGGATTGGTCGGCCCCTCCGGCTCGGGTAAAAGTACACTGCTCAAATGTCTGGGGGCTGTTATCGAACCTACAGCTGGACGGATGACGCTGGGTGAAAATACTATTTACGATCAACAATGGAAGATTTCTGATCTCGGTGCATTAAGGCGGGATAATATCGGCTTTGTATTTCAGGCACCGTATCTGATTCCTTTTCTTGATGTTATCGATAATGTTGCATTGATTTTGATGCTGGCGGGTCATGCAAACAGCGAATCGCGTAAACGAGCGTTGGAAATACTGGAGGCTCTGGATGTTGCGCATCGTGCACGGGCTATGCCATCACAACTTTCAGGCGGTGAACAGCAACGCGTATCCATCGCACGAGCACTGGTGAATCGACCACCGGTCATTCTTGCTGATGAACCTACCGCACCACTTGATAGCGAACGTGCACTTGCTGTTGTGAAAATATTGAATCAAATAGCGAGGCAGTATGAAACTGCAATCATTGTAGTGACACATGATGAAAAAATTATCCCTACATTCAAACGAATCTATCATATAAGGGATGGCAAAACTCATGAAGAAGCAGGAGAAGGGCGTATTGTATGAAGGTATCTAAATCTATATCACGGATCTTTTTCTATACCCTGGTAGTGCTCTGTGCAGGAATAATTTCAGGTTGTGCTGTTGGCACGGATTATAAAAGACCTGAAATACCTGATATTAATACTTACACAGTAAACCCGGTGCCATCCAGGACGGAGGCCTACCCTGTGACATTGGGTGGCAGCCAGCACTTTGTCCGTAGCAAGGTTGACCCTTCCTGGTGGAAGGTCTTTGGTTCGTCCAGGCTCGATAGTCTGGTAGAGCGCGCTTTGCTGTCCAGTCTGACGCTCGAAGCGGCCAGAGCTAAACTTGAGCAGGCCGAACAGACCTATCAGGCGCAGGGGGGGGCAACACAGTATCCTCAAGTAACCGCTGATGCAGGTGGTTCCCGTCAACGTGTCAATACCGCTGCATTTGGTCAGTCCGCTGGATCAAAGACATTTGGCCTAATCAATGCAGGGGTGAATGTTAGTTATAGTCTGGATTTGTTCGGGGGTAATCGGCGTATGCTCGAATCGTTTGCCGCAGAGGCGGACTATCAACGTTATCAGCTTGAAACAGCGCGTCTTCTTCTTATCGCTAATGTGATTACAACGGCCATTACGCAAGCCCAGTTGGCTGCCCAAATACAGGCAAGTGAACAAATCCTCTCTGCCCAGGAAGAGCAGCTGAATATTACAAAAAAGAGATTGTCATTGGGGGCTAGCTCTCAGAATGAGGTGTTTTCGTTGCAGGCAACTGTTGAACAATCCCGCGTAAACATCTCACAACTGCGTAATAGTTTTGAACAGTCACATCATTTGATGGCAGTGTTTGTCGGCATAACACCAGGTGATTCAGATATTCCTTCATTTGTGCTTGATGACTTTACCTTGCCAGCCCAGCTTCCTGTGGTTATACCTTCTGAACTTGTACGCCAACGGCCGGATATCCAGGCCTCGGAAGCACTGCTGCAGGCTGCCAATGCACGATATGGCACCGCTATTGCCAAGCGTTACCCGCAAATAAACCTGAGTGCAGATATTGGATCTCAGGCATTGACTGCATCAACCTTGTTCGGTGCAGGAACAATGGTTTGGGGTGTTGCCGGGCAACTTGTGCAGCCGCTTTTTCATAAAGGGCTGGTTGCAGAGTCACGTGCTGCCAGGGCTGGATTTGATGAGGCAGAAGCAAATTATCGACAGACAGTTTTTCATGCATTGCAGAATGTAGCCGATGTGTTGCGTGCTCTTGAATATGATGCCAGTGCGCTTGCAGCACAGGCATCTGCAAATAATGCGGCTCAAGGAATACTACAGCTTGTGAGGCAGGAGTATAACATCGGAGCGGCAAATCATCTCGAAGTGTTAGCAGCAGAGCAGCAGGTGCAGTTGAATGCGTTGAATCTGGTGACAACTCAATCCCGTCGATTGATTGATACGGTTGCGTTGTATCAGGCCATGGGGGGTGGTGTGTTGATCACAAGCAAGGGGTCGGTGCATTTGAAAGATCAATAGATTTTTTGGCTTAAAGGAATCAAAGGGTCAGAGCATTTGATTGTTCTCTACCGTCCTCAGCGCCGTCTACCTACACCGATTAACCCAACTAACCCTGAGCCGAACAACCATGCTGATGCTGGGAGGGGGACTGGGGCTGTTGCTAGTAAACCTACGTCGCCATCATGCACAGCCCATGCATATAGAGTAAGAATCTTACTTCCATGATTCTGATACCCGTTATGGTAAGCAAATGCCCATGCGCGTCCAGTATCAGATGCTAGCTCTGTTTTGACCAATACCAGCCATATAGATTACTGAATAAGTCATAATTACTAGTGCTTGCGTAATTTGTATCAGCTAGCCAAGTAAGATTCGCGTCATCATCATAATACGCCAGTCCACCTAAACGAGGGCTAAGTGATGAGGCATTTGCCATCAATGAAGCAGACATTATGATTACTAATAAGGCAGATATTATCAGTGTCTTTATTGTTCTCATTTCCATGTCCTCCTATAGACATTATTTTTATCCACGCCCAAGTCTATGCCGAGGCGCCGCGCATAATAAAAGAGAGTCTGGAATTGAACAAGGAAAGGTCTTTCAGTGCATCCCAGCCGCATATCATTATTAGTGTTCCCCAAAGTCTACCACAGCACCATCACTATCCTCAAATGACCACCAGTTGAACCACAAAACATACCCTCTCATTACAAAACCCCAATAGCTTCTTCAGCTTAACCTGATCCGCAAAATCACTACCACCAACCGTGCCTGCTGACTAACCATCAGTGGGCTTTTTTTATTGCCAAGGAGAAAACCCCATGATTACATTCAAATGTCCCAATGACCTCAATCAACTACCACCCGATCATCCTTCATATCGCATCATAAAAGACCTCATCAAATTACTCATCACAGACTGCACCACAAAGGAGCACCCCTATGATCCAGACAACAACGGCTACATAGTCCTCATTGAAGAAGGCGATATCAATCGTACCCTGGATGAAATCGATATGCCCTCTTTAACCAAAATTGAATGGGAAGGATTTAGCGTTATACAAAGTCACTTCTATGGCGTGTATCTCGGAACGGACGATTACGGCATGGCCTTTGTACTGCCGGACGCCGAGTGGTTGAGAGGCGAGCTGAGGGGCTACCTGCAAGTCCTTTTCAGGTAAGGAAAGGTTGATCTATCACATTGGTTGTCGAGGTAAAACGAAATTGTTCTTTCGCATCTACGCCAATGATGGAGGAGGTTTCTTCAGTGATGAATGGATTGCCCATAGTGACATTGATACTGCACTCGATGAAGTTGATCCCATAACTTAAACGGCTCTCTATGGATTGTTCCGGGGCAAGTCCGTCAATACCCCTGCGTTTATGTTGGCAGTCCTTCGTAGTGAAGGTCTGGTGGATTCTATGATCGGCAAACAGTGAATGCATGAGAAGGTTAGACCGAAAGACTTTCTGGACACCATGAAGAAACTGATTGCATCAAGTGTTGATCTGGATGCCAAGGGTAAGCAGAAGAAGGCACCAGTGAAGATGCCAGTAGCACCTAAGGGAACATCCAAGTAACCATCCAGGGTGACACGTATCTGTAGTCCCATGATCCACTCTCTGCAATATCCATAACGCCAATAATCTCAATGCCTTTGATGCTCAGTCATAAATACTCACCTTGCAATCGAACTATTACCGAACCCCTTCGGATTAATTTTTTAACACCATAACCAACCATAGAGGTACTCGATGATCACGATTCTGTTGCTGATCTGCATTGTTGCGCTTGCGGCATTCATATTAATTGCTATTCAACACCCCGTTTTATCAATCGTCCTGTTGTTGGTGGTGAGCATTATTTTTTATAATATAAGGAGAAAGAAAAAATGAATAAATTAAATTACGCCACTTACTTGAGTGATGCCATTGACGCACAGCGCAAGCGAGATAAAGTATATTTTCAATATATTGAGATCTTTTATAACCAACAATGCAGGCTGTTTTTTAGATTTGATTGCATAATGGAGTGAAGTCAGCTTCTTGTAGTGATGAAGGTATCGATACTTCAATTTCATCATCGGTTGTTCCAATTAAGCTTTTATTGGAAATCATAAAGCGTACGGAGATGTTATTGTTAATTAAAAAAACACCATTAGAAATATCTTTTATTGTGGCTGTTGTTTTTAGGTAACAATCAATAATGTTATCAAAACTATCTCCCATGTCATTATAATAAGTTAATGTACCATCTATTGTTATAACGGAATAAACTTTGTCGGTGAGTCCATTGATTATTTCACTTCCATTCCAGGTGCCTGCAATATCTGCTAAAGATGGAGTGTGATTATTTATGTTTTCGGTAGCAGATTTCATGGAATCAATAAGGGTAACGATTTCGGCATCAGTGCGCGCACCATTGGTGCCTAGTCCGCCGACATTGATTGGTAGTACGATGCCTGGGGTAACTGATCCCGCACCTGTTAGTCGACGTTGAATCATTAACCCATCATTGGCATCAGCATCGCCATCACCATCTACATCTAGTCGTACAGCACTAAATGATGTAGGCATGATGGTGACTAATAGTGATGTGATTAAAAAACGTTTTATTATTTTCATATTACAACTCAGTCAGATTACCTTGCTTACGCTTGGGTAAGTTTATGGAAACGAACGAGTAAAAACATTTCTGCGCATCCAAGCTTATATTGTTATTGCCGTTCCCAAAGTCTACCATAGCATTATCACTGCCTCCAAATTGAGACTGCCCCAAGATCACTATCGGAGGTGTATAAAATGAAACCTATTAATTATTTCTTTAAAAGTATATTAATATTGTTGGTGTGAGTACGGTTCCTGTGCCTTCTGCTGTATTATTCTTCGATTCGGGTCTGCTGTCTTTTGCAAGATTTATAAAGGGCCGGTAACTATTCACCAAAGGGGATAGGTTTATCGAGTTATGCTCTGTAAATTATCTCGACAATTTTTAGAATGCCTTTACGCTTTGGTGGGCTGGATACCAGCGGGGTCATTATAACCTATTGATGTTACAGTAAATCATAAGCATGGAATGATTTTTGCTCTAGTTAATTGTAAGAATACTCAATTATCTATAGGGAACAATGAGATGAAAAAATTAAAAATACTGGTGAATTCTGTTTTATTAACTTCAACGATGATTATTTCATCAGTTGCTAACTCAATACCCATTTACCTATATTTTTGATGATGCAACTTTTTCATCATACTCCAATAATCTGGATGGAAGCCCCGCGACTTTCTCACCCGGTCCTGCGCATTGGGCAAATGATGGTCTCTCAAATTATGACTCTGACCAAGGGGATTCTGTAACTTTCTCGGGTAGTGGTTTGACGTTCATATCAACTGAAGGGCAATCGCAGGATGTCTTATACCTTGTGTTTACTGATCTTTTACAACTAGGCACACCAACTCTTGGTTTCTCTGGCAGTGAGATATTTAAGCGACTAACGACTACATTGCCTCAACCATTTTATGGTGGAGTTCTCGGTACAAACGGGGGATTGAGCACTGTTGTCTCTTCAACGGCTGTTCCTGTCCCCGCTGCAGTATGGCTCTTTGGCTCAGGTCTACTCGGTCTGGTTGGTGTAGCAAAACGCAAAGTAAGTTAAGCGCGCTGTAGTGGTCTAATAAACCCGCACCTTATTTGTCGAGAGGCTTTGCACTCTTGATCCCCTGGGGGATCTAATTTTTTATAACCAATTGAACTATAAGCCTATTGTGTAACTGGTATGTTTGTTACTTACTTGTTAGATACGCTTTGATAAAACACATCAGGAGTATAAAATCAGAATGGATAGATTAAAATCAGCCACAATATTTACCTTGTTCATCACCACAATGACTATTACGCTGAATTTTATTGTCTTTAATGCTGCAGGTTCGGTGGGTAATCCCCCCGGTCTTCTGGTTTCTTCATTGAGTGGTGAGGCTGAGTTAGCAGCAGTGCCAATACCAGCTGCGGTATGGTTATTCGGCTCGGGTCTTTTGGGTTTGATTGGTGTCGCTAGACGTAAGTAGCACTGATTTTGTTTCTTTGTTTTTGAAACTTTATAAAGATGTTAGTATCTATAATAATTCAATAATTTGAAAAAGGCGCAAGCTATGGATACTACGTTAATCGTTATGCTGGTTGTTATTGCCCTGGTCGTTTTTTATGTGATCGGGATATTCAATAAACTGGTTACCCTGAAAAATCGCTATGGTAATGGCTTTGCACAGATCGAGGTGCAATTAAAACGGCGTTATGACCTGATTCCTAATCTTATCGAGACGGCGAAGGGTTATATCAAGCATGAGCGAGAGACTCTGGAAGCTGTGGTTGCAGCACGGAATACGGCGCAAAGCATGTTATCAAATGCGGCGGCTGATCCGGGTAATGCGGATGCGATTAAGGGCTTGAATGGTGCCGAAGGGAAACTGGCGGGTGCCATGATGAACTTTAACATGGTGATGGAGGCCTACCCGGATCTCAAGGCCAACCAGAACATGATGCAGCTCAGTGAAGAACTGATCTCTACCGAGAACAAGGTTTCTTTTGCGCGGCAGGCCTTTAATGATCAGGTGATGGAATACAATACCTATAAGCAAACCTTTCCCCCTGTCTTTTTTGCCGTGAGATTTGGTCATGCGCAGGATGCGACTCTGCTGGAATTTGAAGATAGTGCGGCTATACAGGCTGCACCCAAGGTCTCATTTTAAATTCTGCCCATGAATTTTTTTGAATCACAAGATCGTGTGCGTAAACACACTGCTCGGTTGGTGGCACTGTTTATCCTGGCGGTGGTCGGCTTAATTATTATGACCAACCTTTTGATTATGGTGGCGTTTGGTTTTATCGATAGTCAACAAATACAGGGTGGTGGGGAACTACTACAGACAATGGATTGGCGAGTCTTTGCTACCGTGAGTGTGGGTGTTAGCGCGGTTGTTTTAATTGGTAGCCTTTATAAGATTATGTCGCTATCGGCGGGTGGCAAGGTGGTCGCAGAGGCGCTGGGTGGGAAACTGATCCCGCAAAATACCAACGATCTGAAGCAACGAAAATTATTGAATATCGTGGAGGAAATGGCGATTGCATCCGGCACACCTGCGCCACCGGTTTATTTGCTGGAAGGTGAGCAGGGTATTAATGCCTTTGCTGCGGGTTTCTCGCCACGCGATGCGGTCATTGGTGTTACTCAGGGCACCATTGATCATTTAAGTCGTGATCAGTTACAAGGTGTTATCGCGCATGAGTTCAGCCATATATTTAATGGTGATATGCGGCTCAATATTCGCTTGATGGGTATCCTTAATGGCATCACAGTGCTGGGTATGATTGGTTATTACCTCTTGTACACCAGTGCTTATTCGCGTCATTCGCGTAGTAATAAAAATGGTGGTGGAATACTGGGGTTGGCGATTGGTCTGATAGTCATTGGTTTTGCCGGTACCTTTTTTGGTAACTTGATCAAGGCGGCAGTGAGTCGGCAACGAGAGTATCTGGCCGATGCATCGGCAGTTCAGTTTACCCGTAATCCCGATGGGATCGCGGGTGCATTAAAGCGAATCGGTGGGCTGGAATATGGTTCAAAGGTAGACAACCCCGGCGCACCTGAAGTGAGTCATGCTTTTTTTGCTCAGGGCGTTTCGGGTTTTGTGCAATCACTGGCAGCAACGCATCCACCATTGGCGAAACGCATCCTATGTATTGATCCTCAGTGGGATGGTGTGTTTGCATCTGCTGATAAGGTTGACTCGCCTCGGGATGAAAAAAAGGCTGACAAGAAAGCAGGTATGACGCGTGAAGAGCTAGCGCAAAAGGTTGCTTCAGTTGTTACCAGTGCTGCCATGGTTGATGTTGCAAATGCCATTGACCAGATTGGTAACCCGAGGCAGGAGACCATTGATCATGCTCGCTCTCTGATAGATGAATTAGCAACAGAGCTTAAACAGGCGGCGCGTGAACCCTATGGTGCGCGTGCGGTTATTTATGCCTTATTGCTGGATGCTAAGGAAGATATTCGGGTTAAACAGTGGCAGCGATTAAAAGATTATGCAGACCCAGATGTATTGGTGTTAACGCATAAACTGGTTTCGCTCACAGATGGGTTGGATATTAAATATCGACTGCCAATAGTGGATATTGCGATTCCGGCATTGAAGCAATTATCTATTGCTCAGTATCAGGTGTTCCGTGACAACATGGTAGCGTTGATTGAAATGGATTCCAGGGTTGATTTGCTGGAATGGTCGTTGCAGAAAATTCTGTTTAACCACCTTGATGGGCAGTTCTTTAAGTTGCAGCAGACCAAAAAACGTTACGCTCATCTTAAGCAGCTCAAAAAAGAGACCGCCTTAGTTTTATCAGTGCTGGCTTATGCAGGGCAGAAGGCACCCAAAGAGATCAATGAGGCCTTCCATGCCGCAACAAAAATGCTGGACATCAGAGGACTTCGGCTGCTAGAAAAAAATAAAATCACCTTGCCTGACCTGGATGCTGCCTTGCAACGACTCGCCGGTTTGAGGCCTTTAGCTATGCCACAATTACTAAAGGCCTGTGCCGCCAGTGTGATGCAAGATCAAAAGATCTCCTCACTTGAAGCCGAGTTGATGCGCGCCTTTGCCGATGTCCTCGATTGCCCCATGCCACCCATCATCCCATTTTCAAGGGGTCAGAGCTCTTGAAAATAATTTATTAACTTTCAAGAGCTCTGACCCCTTGAAAGTTAATGGAGAAATGTCGTAGAGTGGGTGGTACATAATTAATTCTTACAGGGAGTGTGAGATGGCGAGATCACCAAGGATTGTGGTGCCTGGGCAGCCGATGCATATTGTTCATCGTGGTAATGATCGTAATCCGATTTTTTTTACTAATAGGGATTACTACGTTTATCTTAAGGTCTTGCGTGAGGCTGCTATACGTTATGAATGTGATATTCATGCCTATGTGCTGATGACAAATCATGTGCATATGTTGATGACACCGCATAGTAAAGAGGGGCCATCACGTTGCGTGCAGATGTTGGGTAATAAATATGTGCGTTATATCAATGGAATTTATCAACGTACAGGGACTTTATGGGAAGGCCGTTTTAAGTCTGCACTGATTGATTCTGAAAATTATTTATTGATGTGTTATCGCTATATTGAGTTGAATCCTGTCAGAGCTAATATGGTTTCATTACCTGGTAATTATTGGTGGTCTAGTTATCGCTGTAATGCCTTGGGTCAAGAGAATATGTTGCTCACACCTCATGCGGTATATATGGGGTTAGGATCGACGGATGTTGACCGTAGGCAATTATATCAGGGGCTATTTTCTGGTTGTATTGATAAAGATAATTTACAATTAATAAGAAAATCAACGCGGTCAGGTTTAGTCGTCGGCAATGATGTGTTTAAAGAAAAAATAGCAGAGGTGTTGCGTCGTAAGGTTATAAAATGTGATCATGGAGGGGATAGAAGGAGTGAGGGTTTTCAAGAGCTCTGACCCCTTGATCGGGTTAATGATATATATCAAAAAAATATTTAAGTTATTTTATGGACTTTATAAAAAACCATTCTACTATTTAAGATGATTTTAATAAAAATAGTGGGGAGATTTCCATGAAAGATAATATACGCATTCTGTTAATAATATGTTTATTGTTACCCCGTATCGTTATGTCGTTAGCTATAGAATTTAGCCAGGTTGATTATTATCAGGATGGTTCAATGGCTGTAGATGACTCCGCTTGGGCACAGGTTGATATTTCATATGTATCACCTACTAGTGGGATACAGTGGGTTAATATAGTTAGTAATCCGGGTACTTCTAATGAGATGTGGATTGTACAGAATCAGCCATTATTGCCGTCCTCTCTGACGGGGCTATCTTCAAATTCAAGCAGCTTTTATTTTAACGCGGGTGTTAGTAATGGTACTAATATTACTGGCTCAACCTTAAACGTTCGTTATGATGTTACGAGTGTCCCCCTGACCTCAGCTAATACGGGAGGGGTTGTTGATACTTATACTGTTGGAGAGACACAAAATATTATTAATGCCGGAGTCCCATCAGGAAATGTTACCTTGAATGCACCGGTGCCGCTTAATTTGGACTGGAATATTCCATTTATTGGTTTGGAGGCTGGTTGGCACAAAAACATGCCTAATGTGACGCAGGAGAAAAATTTTTGTGGTCCAGGTGCAGCGGCAAATAGTCTTCAATGGTTGAA